>DATLKH010000062.1:0-5664 GCA_035538475.1 Candidatus Dormiibacterota bacterium
AGCTCCCACGCGAGGGGGATCGCGGTCTCCTTGAAGTAATCACCCGTCGGGGCAAAGTTGCCCAGCATCTCGAAGAAGGTCAGGTGCCGCTCCGTCTTCCCCACCTCTTCGATGTCGCCTGTGCGCAGGCACTTCTGCGAGCTGGCGAGGCGGGGCGCGGGCGGCTCGCTAAAGCCCAGGTAGTAGGGCTGAAGCGGCTGCATTCCGGCCGAGATGAAGAGCGTGCTCGGGTCTCCATGCGGCACCAAAGGCGCGCTGGGTAAAACCAGGTGCTCCCGTCTCTCGAAATGCTCTAGAAAGCGCTTGCGGATCTCGTTCCCGGTCACGGGGTGGGAACAAGTGTAGGGCGAGGCCTGCAAGCTGGTCATGAGGCCGGATCGGGACTTTCCCGGTTGATCGCGACTATCCGTGATTTCGTTCGGTCTAGGGTGCCAGTCGCTCCATGCGCCAGGCGTCACCCTTCGCGCGGACATAGCGGAGGCGGTCGTGCAGGCGGTCCTCGCGGCCCTCCCAAAATTCGATCCAGTCCGGCTTGAGCGCGTATCCGCCCCAATCGGCGGGCAGGGGCACGAAGTTCGGGTGCTCCGCCGCCAGCTCCAGCACCGCCTTCTCGAGCGCGGCGCGGGAGGGCACGACTTCGCTCTGTCGTGAGGCAAGAGCCGACAGCTGCGCGCCTCGTGGACGCGTCGCGAAGTATTCCTGCGACGCTTGTTTGTTCAGCTTTTTGACCTTGCCGGAGACGCGGACTTGATGGCGGGTCGCAAACCAGAAGAAGACCAGCGCAGCTCGTGGATCCTTGGCGAGATCGCGTCCTTTTCGGCTCACGTAGTTCGTATAGAAGAGGAAGGCACCGTCATCGTCGATGCCTTTGAACAGAACCATGCGCACCGACGGCCCGTCGGACCCGGATGTCGCCAGCGCCATCGCATCCGGCTGCGGAGCACCCGCTTTCTCGGCCTCTTCATACCACCGCACGAACAAGGCATAAGGCTCTTTCGGCGCCTCTTCTTCGAGCAGGGGCATCAGCGTGGATCGTCGCGACGAACCGAACTTTCGGCGCGCGAAAACCACGGATCGTCGCGACGATCCGGAGGTGTGGTCGTCACTCCTGGGTCGCTTCTTCAGGTACGTGCTTGCGCAGCTGCTCGAGCGCAGCGCGCTGCAGGCGTGAGACGTGCATCTGACTGATACCAAGCCGGCGTGCGATCTCGGACTGTGACATCTGCTCGTAAAACCTCATCGCCATGATCGCGCGCTCACGTGGCGTCAAGTGCTCCATCGCGCGATCCAGCACATCGCGCATCTCCACCCGCTCCAGGTCCAGGTCGGGACCTCCGATCTGCTCAGCCACAGATCGATTGTCCTGCCCGTCGGCGCCAGAGATGGGCTGATCCAGGGACACCGGCACATAGGCCGAACCCATTTCCATCGCTTCCGTGACGTCGTCCGGTGAGACGCCGAGACGCTCGGCCAGCTCACCCACGGTGGGGTCTCGGCCGAGCTCGACTTTCATCTGCTCGTTGACGCGCACCACGGATTGGTGGAGCTCCTGCAGGCGGCGGGGAAAACGAATCGCCGTCCCTTTGTCCCGGAAGTAGCGCTTGATCTCGCCGGCGACCGTCAAAGTGGCAAAGGTCGTGAACTCGTAGCCCAGGTCGGGGTCGAAGCGGTCGATGGCCTTGATCAAGCCGAGGTATCCCACCTGCACGATATCGTCCAGCGGCTCGCCGCGGTTCTGAAACTTGCGCGCAAGGAAGTAGACGAAGTCGTGATAGGCGTCGACCAGTTGAGCGCGAATGCGCTCGCGCTCAGAAGGGTCGGTTGTCTCCTTGTACCGGCGATGGAGCGCCCGCAGCTCCTCGCGGGGAATCCGCGACGAAGACGCCACCAGTTAAGTCTGAACTGACCTCGAAAAGCTCAGCCGGCCAGGTGCTTGACCATCCGGAAGCGCACGTGACCCGTGCGCGGCTCGACCAACGGCCTGAAATCGTCGACGAAGCAACGGATCATCTCCATCGCCAGCCGCTGTAGTTCCGGATCGGTGTGTGACTCGTGCGGTTCAGTCACGCCGTGCACCGGAAGAGCGGCGGCGCTGGGCATCAGGTCGACGTCGACCACGAGCGCTCGATTGGTCGCGAAGTAGGTCAGCTTCAAATCGGCCGGCCCACCCAGATCGCTCGCCGCGTCGATGGCTGCATCACACGCCTGCGTGAGCGCGATCGAGAGCTCGTCCAGGTCCATCAAGCTCAAGCCGAGCTGCCCGCCGAGCGTGGTCGCCACGCGCTTTGCCACCGGAATGAAACCAGGTGTGGCAGGAATCTTGAGCTCGGCCAGATTTCGCTTCGCCACCGCTCTCTATACCTCTTTATTCCTCGAGATTGGTCGCACGCTGCATCTTCCGCGATGCCGTGGCCTCGAGCTCTTCGCGCTTCCGCTTGGCCGCCGCGACCCCATCCTGGATCGCCTTGCCAACCGGGTGGTCGGGATCGGTCACCATGTCGCGCGCCCGCATCGCCGCATCGCGCGCTCTTTGGACAGTGTCGCTGCCGCTGAGCTCGATGGTCTTGCTCCGCAGGGCGTCCACCTGCTCACGTCCCGGACCGGAGGCGATGTATGCGCCGACCGCCACGCCGATCAATCCACCGAGGATGAACCAACCGAAACCGCCGCCGCCGTTTCTGTCTTCAGGCATCACTACCTCCCTTGACCGTGCCGACTAGGCTCTGACCAGCCACCCTCACGCCGTGCGCAGCGGCCTTGACTCCGCGGCCGAAGGCCGCCAGCCCCCGACCGCCGGTACGCAAGCCGACGTTCACCCCTAAAGTGATGTCGTTGACGTTGCCGATCGTCTGTCTCACCTCTGGCAGCGTCTCCTTCATCTCCTCATTGGTCGTATCCAGAAGCTCCTCGACGGCTCCGAGCGTTCCCCGAAGCCTGAACAAAACCGCCGCGAGGGCGATGGCCACGATCAGTGCGGCCACCCCGAAGGCGATCCACATGAAGCTCTGGCTTGTCATCGACTCAATACCCGCCAAGCCAGGGTGGCAAACACAATCGCAATCTTAAGTTCGCGCGCCGGGCCCTGGGCTGAACCGCGGAACGAAGCGCGCCAGGGGTTGAAGCAGGAGCGCGAAGAGCACGGCGGGGATCAAGTTCGCCTGTCCGAGACGCCAAGATGGAAGGCCGAGGAAATCCCAGAGCTGTCCCAGCCCGAAGCCGACCGCGGTCATCAGGAGGATCGGCACGTATGCGCGCCGCCGGTACGGCAGAAAGGCGAAGCAAAGCTGGGAGACGATCAGCACCAGAAGCACCGCGACGATCAGCCCCGGCGGGATGAACTTCACCGCGAAGTCGCCAGCAACTTAGGGGGCGGAAGTGCTCCCTCCGGGCAGCGGGGGTGGGTTGTCCTGAGCATGCTCAGGTGGGTCCCCTGCCTCGGCTCTCCAAGTCCTGTCTCCGGGGCCCCCGCGAAATCGAAGATTTCACGGGATGCTCCTGCAGGCATGTGGTCGGCCCAGCGGACTCCGGGGTCCCGATTGATTGACTGTTGGGCAACGCGCACATGCCGCCGCCCTTCGGGAGCAAGCCAATGCTACGACGGGGCTTTCCTGGGCGGAACCACTCGAATGTGCAGCTCCTCCAGCTGCGCGGGATCAACCGGGCTAGGCGCGCCGAGCATCAAATCCTGGTGACTCTGCGTCTTTGGGAAGGCCACCACGTCGCGGATGTTCTCGGTGTCCACGATGGCCATCATCAGCCGGTCGATGCCGGCCGCAATCCCGCCATGCGGCGGCACTCCGTACTCGAACGCATCCAGCAGGTGGCCGAACTGAGCGCGAATCTTCTCGCGGCTCATGCCCAGAATCTCGAAGACGCGCTCCTGCAGGTCGCGGTCGTGGATGCGAATGCTTCCCCCTGAGATCTCGAACCCGTTGAGCACGCAGTCATACGCGCGGGCTCGCACGTCGTACGGTCGCGAATCGATCAAGGACATGTCTTCGGGCCACGGTGACGTGAACGGATGGTGGCCGTAGGTCAGGTTGCCCAGGTCGTCTTCTTCGAAGAGGTACATGGGATAGATCCACAAGAACTTCCATTCGCCGCGGCGGATCAACTTCCGCCGCCTAGCGAGCTCGCGCCGCAACAATCCCATGACCGTTTCGGCCTTGCGCCGCCGGTCCGCGACCAGAAGCACGATGTCGTCGCTGCCCGCCCCAGCAGCCGCCTTGATGGCGTTGGTCTCGCCTTCGTCGAGGTGCCGGTCGAGTGGGCCGGGAATCCAGGTCAGACCTTTGGCGCCGGCGCCCCTGACCATCAGCGTCAGCTCGTCGAGCTCTCTGCGGCTCATGTCTTTGCCGCCCGGTACCGCGAGGGCGCGAACGACGCCGCCGGACTCGAGCGCGCCGCGGAGCACGGTGGCGTTCGTCTCACGCAGCACGTCGCTTACGTCAACGATTTCGAGGTCGTAGCGCAGGTCGGGCTTGTCGGTTCCGTACTTGAGCAGCGATTCCTGCACGTTGATGCGCGCGAACGGAGTTGGAATCTCGACCCCGAGCACATCTCTCCACACCTGCGCCCACAAACCTTCGATGAGCGCGAAGACGTCTTCTTCGGTGGAGAACGACATCTCGACGTCGAGCTGCGTGATCTCGACGACTCGATCCGCACGCAGGTCTTCATCGCGGAGGCAGCGCGCAATCTGGTAGTAGCGACCGATGCCGGCGACCATCAACAACTGTTTCAGCTGCTGAGGTGATTGCGGGAGCGCGAAGAACTCGCCTGGATGCAATCGTGAGGGAACGATGAAGTCGCGTGATCCTTCCGGCGTGCCCTTGAGCAGCATCGGCGTTTCGACTTCCATGAACTCGTGTGAATCCATGTAGCGGTGAATTGCCTGTACGACCCTATGGCGGAGCTCGAGCGTCTGCGCCATCTTGGGACGCCGGAGGTCGAGGTATCGATATTTCAAGCGCGTGGCTTCGTCAGCCTCGACATCGTCGACGATTTCAAACGGCGGAGTCTTCGCCTCCGAGATGACCTCGAGCTCCTGGACGTCGACCTCGATCTCGCCGGTCGCCATTTTCGGGTTTTGAGAGCCTTGTGGGCGGCGACGGACGCCGCCCTTGACTCGGACCACGTACTCGTTTCTGACCGGCGTCTCGAGCAGCGCGTCGCTTCTGATCACGACCTGGACCGCGCCCCATCGATCGCGCAAGTCGAGGAACGAAACACCGCCGTGGTCGCGGCGGCGCGCCACCCATCCGTACAGCTCGACCTCGCGGCCTTCGTCGCTCGCGCGCAGCGATCCGCAATGAGGAGCGTTGAAACCGCTCACGCGATACGGGTCGGGAGTTCGGTCCATTCCAGCTCAACCTGCTCACGGGTCGACATGTCGCGCAGCTTGGCGGTTCGTCGCTGCGCATCGTCGGCCATCAAAATGACCACCCACTTCGCGCCTGATTTGTCCGCCGACCGCATCTTGGCTTTCAGGCTCCTGGTGTCGTAATCGACGGCAACTGAACGCACCGCGCGGCAGATGCGCGCGACCTCCGCCGCTTCGGGCGCCAGATCTCCGTCTGGAACGACGAGGACGTCGGCCGCTGGTCGCGCGATCATCTCTTCCCCGCCGGCCGCCATAGCGTCGGTCACGCGGTCGAGCCCGCT
>DATLKH010000063.1:0-8318 GCA_035538475.1 Candidatus Dormiibacterota bacterium
AGGACATCGGGCGCAAGCTGCTCGACCGGGTGGCCGACGACGCGCGCCCGTTTGCAGTCGTCGAGCGGCCACCACTGCTCGAAGGCAAGAACCTGTTCATGATCCTGGCGCCGAGCCGCCAACCATCCCAAAAGGAGGCTGCGACCAGTGCCTAAGCTCAAAACGATGAAAGGCATCGCCAAGCGAGTCCGGGTCACACGGAACGGAAAGCTCGTGAGGCGCAACTCGTGGACCAGCCACCGCCTGCACCAGAAGTCGAAAGAGCACAAGCGAATCGACCACACCGAGGTGAAGGTGTCGAAGGCTGATCGCAAGACTGTGCGCCGGGCGCTCGGAAAATAAGATGGCACGAGTCAAGCGCGGCGTCCCCGCCCACCGCCGTCACAAAGCGATCCTGGAGCGCGCGAAGGGGTTCCGGCTTTCCAAGAAGCTTTTGTTCCGACCCGCCAACGAAGCGGTCCTGCACGCGCTCGCCTATTCGTTTCGCGACCGCCGGCGCCGCAAGCGCGAGATGCGACAGCTGTGGATCGCGCGGATCAACGCGGCATCCCGGCTTTCGGGGCTGCCCTACAACAGGCTGATGCACGGCCTTCGCCAGGCCGGAGTGGAGATCGACCGCAAGATGCTGGCTGACCTGGCCGTGCGTGACAGCGGTTCCTTTGCCCGGCTGGTGGAGGTTGCCAAGAAAGCCCTCTGACCAAATAATCGACAGCCCGGACAACGAGATCGTCCGTCGTTTTAGACGTCTCGCTGCGCGGCGCGAGCCAGGCATCGTTCTCCTGGAGGGTCCGCGCGTGGTCGCGGAAGCCAGAGCGGCCGGGCTGGAGATCGAGCTCGTAGCCGTGCGTGAGGGTGACAAAGCCCCGTTCCACACGCCTCAGCGCGTGACCTTGACCGAGCGCGCCTTCAAAGCCGCCAGCCAGACGGTCACGCCGCAAGGGGTGATCGCGATCGGCCACGTGAATGAAGCCTCGACACGCGAAGCAATCGAGGTAGCACGCAAAGAGAGATGGCCGTTGGTCGTGCTCGACCGAGTCCAGGATCCCGGCAACGTGGGCGCCATCTGCCGGACGGCGGCAGCCGCCGGTGCGCCGGCGTTGGTCGTGATGCCCGGCACCGCCGATCCGTACGGACCGAAATCGGTGCGCGCATCCGCCGGGAACGTGTTTCGGCTGCTCGTCGCGAAAGCTCAGTGGAAAGACCTTGAGCAGCTCGAAGGGTACGGTGCCGCCGCCACCGGCGGTGCACCGCTGTCCGAAGCGCCGATAGAGTCTGCGGGGATGGTCGTGTTGGGAAGCGAGACACACGGGCTGTCGCGCAAAGACTTGAAGCTGGTCACTGTTCCGCTGACTGAGGGCGTGGAGTCGCTGAACGTCGCCGCGGCGGCGGCGCTGATCCTGTTTGAGATCCGACGGAGATTGGTGGCATGAGCGATCCATCCGCCATCACGTCACAGGCGCTCTCGGCGATCGGAGCGACGCAGTCGCCGGAGCAGCTGGACCGGATCGAGATCGAGTACCTCGGTCGCAAGAGCGGCCAGATCAGCAAGCTGCTGGACGGGATCGGGAAGCTTGCTCCGGAGCACAGGGCCGCACTCGGCAAAGCGGCCAACGAGGCGAAGCAAGCCATCCAAGAAGCGCTTGACGCCAAACGGCGCGAGCTCGAATCAGCGCGCCTCGCCGATCTTGCGGAGACCGAAGCGATCGACGTCACGTTCCCCGGTCCGCCGCTCGCCCAGGGCCACATCCACGTCCTCACCCAGGTCCAACGGCAGATCGAGACAGTCCTCGAGTCACTCGGCTACCAGGTCGAGCTCGGACCCGAGGTGGAAACCGAGTGGTACAACTTCGAAGCCCTCAACATCGGACCAGGCCACCCGGCGCGCGAGAACTGGGATTCCTTCTACTTCAGCCCACACCTCTTGCTGCGCGCGCACACGTCGCCGGTGCAGATCCGTGCGATGCAGCGAATCAAAGAGCCGCCGATCTACATCATCACCCCAGGTCGGTGCTATCGCCGCGACGCGCCGGAAGCGACCCGTCTTCCTTACTTCAGCCAGGTGGAAGGTCTCGCGGTCGACAAGGGACTGACCGTCGGGGACATGAAGGGCACGTTGCTGTACATGATCCAGTCGCTTTACGGACGCGAGCGCAAGGTGCGCGTCCGGCCGAGCTACTTTCCGTTCACCGAGCCGAGCTTCGAGTTCGACGTCACGTGCGGCATCTGCAACGGCGTCGGCTGCAAGGCCTGCCGGCACAAAGGGTGGCTCGAGGTCGGCGGTTGCGGCATGGTGCATCCGCAGGTGCTACGCAATGGAGGCATCGATCCCGCCCAGTGGAACGGTTACGCCTGGGGATTCGGCATCGAGCGCATGGCGATGCTCAAGCACGATGTCGACGACATACGGCTTTTCTACGAGTCGGACCTGCGATTCCTGGAGCAGTTCTAATGCGCGACATAATCACGGATCGTCGCGACCATCCAGTAATTTCGGCGCTCCAAAGCACGGATCGTCGCGACGATCCGGGGGTCTCGCCGTGCTGATCTCCTACGAATGGCTCGGCGATTTCGTCGATCTCGAGGGAGTGACGCCTCAGACCGCGGCTGACGTTCTGACTCGGCTTGGCATCGAGATCGAATCACTGACCATGGTCGACCTCTCTCAGATCGTGATCGGCAAAGTGCTGGAGCAGGTGAAGCACCCCAAGTCACGTGCCGACCTCTGGGTGCACCAGGTCGACCTCGGCGAAAGGACCGAGCAGATCATCGCCGGCGCTCCGAATGCCGTGCCTGGCAGCCTCGTCCCGGTCGCCCTTCCCGGCACGACCGTGCCGAATGGAAAGCTCGTCAAAGACATGAACATCGCCGGCTATCAGGCCCGCGGCATGTTGTGCTCGGCCGCCGAGCTCCTGCTGGGCGAGGACCATTCCGGCATCCTCATCCTCGACAGAGGCCACCCGGGCGAGCCGCTGACCACTGTCATTCCGAGCCATGCCGTGATGCAGGCCGAGATCACCTCGAATCGCCCCGACGAGGTGGGTCATCTCGGCATTGCCCGCGAGCTGGAGGCAGGCCTCGACCGGCCGATGAAGCGCGACTTCATGCCGGCCTTCACCGGAACTGCGAGCCCGCCTGGCCGCGAATTGGTCGACGTATCCATCGACGAGCCGGAGCTCTGCAGCCGCTACATCGGTGGCGTGATCAAGGGAGTGAGGGTCGGTCCGAGTCCCGACTGGATGCAGCGTCGTTTGCGCGCTTGCGGCGTGCGACCGATCAACAACATCGTCGACATCACTAACTACGTGCTGCTCGAGTACGCGCAGCCGCTGCACGCGTTCGATCTGGCGAAGCTTCGCGGACCAGAAATTCGTGTGCGGCGCGCGCGAGCCGGCGAAAGGATCCTGGCGCTCGACGGCATCGATCGAGAGTTGACCGCAGAGATGCTGGTCATCGCGGACTCTGATCGACCCGTGGCGATCGCGGGAGTCATCGGCGGCGAAGAAACCGCGGTGAGTGATCAGACGATCGACATCCTGCTCGAGTCCGCGAACTTCAATGGTCCGAGCGTGCGCCAGACGGCGCGGGCTCTGGGTTTGCGCACGGAAGCATCCGCACGTTTCGAGCGCGCGCTGCCGCCGGAGCTGGCTCTGGCCGGCGCGCGACGCGCCGCGTCACTCATTGCGGAGATCGCCGGAGGGATCGTTCATCGCGACTGGGCTGACGTCTATCCGCGGCCGCAGCAGCCGGTGCGCATCGACATGCGTCCGGGCTTGATCGACGACGTCTTGGGCACTCACGTTCCGCTCGAGGAAGCCGAGTCGATCCTCAAGCGGCTCAACTTTCACGTCAAGGCGGATGGCGGTGGCAACTGGGACGTTCTGCCGCCAGTCTTCCGGCTCGACGTAACGATTCCCGAAGACCTCGTCGAAGAAGTCGGTCGCGTATACGGCTACGACCGCGTCCCACCGACTCTTCCCGGCCGCCGGCACGAAAAGTGGACGCCCGCGGCGCCGAGCATCGATCGCCGCGTCGACTCTGCACGAGATGTGCTGACCGGCGCGGGCTTCACCGAAACCTGGAATCCGGCGCTCGTCTCCGGTCGCCAGCTGGAAACGCTCCATATCTCCGCGCACGCGATGCGCGTCTCCAACGCACTCAGCGACGACATGGACTCGCTGCGGACTTCCATCTTGCCGTCGCTGGTCGATGTCGTTGCTCTCAACCGCGACCGCGGTCGAGTCGACGTTCGCGTCTTCGAGGTGGCGAAAGTGTTCCTCGTTGACGTGGGTGAGAAGGACGCGCAGCCCGAGGAACCAATGCGGCTTGCCGCCGTGGCCACGGCGGGAGCCTCGCCTGACGAAGGTCGCGTCGCTTTCTACGCCCTCAAGGCCGTGCTCGACGGATGCATCGCCGGACTCTCGGCGCCGGCCACCGTTTACGACCGGGCTTCGGCGCAGCTCTTTCACCCCGGTCGGTGTGCTGCCGTGGTGCTGGAAGGCCGGCAGCTCGGTTACGTCGGCGAGCTTCACCCGACGGTGAGCGCGTCGGCCAAGGTCGAAGGCCGCCTTGTGGGGTTCGAAATCGATCTAGAACCAGTGCTGGCCGCGGCCCGCGCGCCCCATGCCCAGCCGCTGCCGCGTTTCCCCGCGGTCGAGCGCGATCTGGCGGTTGTGGTCGAGGAGCACGTGGCGGCGGGAGCGCTCCTCGCCGTGATCAAAGAATCCGGCAGCGATCAGCTGGAGCATGTTCGAGCGTTTGACGAATATCGCGGTGCGCAGGTTCCGGACGGTTACAAGAGCGTTGCATTTACCTTGACTTTCCGGAGCCCGGAGCGCACCCTGACGGACGCCGAAGTGGACAAAGCGATGTCGGAGATCAAGCTGGGGCTGGAAAAAAGACACGGCGCCAGGTTCAGAGAGTGAATCTGGCGGAATCACACACGCTTTGTCGCGTGTCTTGCGGAGAGGGAGTTATTAGTTGAGCTGGATCGACATCTTTCCAATCGTGCTGCTCATCGGCTACGGCGTCGGCGGCTACTTCAGCGGGATGGTGCGGCGCTTGATCGGTCTGGTCGCGCTGTTCGCCGCTGTCTGGGCGGCGACCGGCATGGGCCTCCAGGCGGGCGGCATCCTGCAGCAGACGTCGAATTTCGACACCGCCGACGGACGCATCTACGGATTCTTCGGAATCATCGCAGCGGTCCTGATCATCATCGAAGTTGCGACGCAGATCGCGCACAAGCAGATTCAGATCCCGGCCATCGTTCTCAACCGCTCTCTTGGCACCGCGATCGGGATCGGCACGGCGATCCTCCTCTCGGTGGTCGTGGTTTACGAGCTCGGCCAGGCGGCGCGACCGATTGGCGGTGCGACGCTCGATCCTGTCGAGCTCGGACTTGCGAATGCGGTCCACTCATCGCTTTTCATGGTCAAGCTCGTTAACGCGATCGATCCGCCGATCATCGCGCTCTTCTCGCCGTTCTTGCCCGGCGACCCACAGGTCTACTTCGGCCCCGGACCGGTCACCTGAGCAGCGACCTTTTCAACCGCTTGCGTGAGCGGGCGGTCGAGATTCACGTCGAGGACCACCTTCGGCAGCGACTGGCACGAGGCGACAAACTTCGTGTCAAGCTCGGTCTCGACCCTACTGCGCCCGACCTGCACGTCGGGCACCTCGTCGTCCTCGACACGTTGCGCATGTTCCAGGACGACGGTCACACGGTGGTGTTGATCGTGGGCGATTACACCGCGATGATCGGCGACCCGAGCGGACGGTCGGAGACCAGACCGATGCTGTCCCGGGAGCAAGTCGACGCCAACGCGCGCACGTACTTCGATCAGATATTTCTCATCCTCGATCGTGGAGCCACTGAGATCCACGGCAATGCGGAGTGGCTCGGAGAGATGAGCGCGGCGGACGTCTTGCGTTTGATGAGTAAAGCCACACTCCAGCAAGTGCTCCAGCGCGAGGATTTCACCGAGCGCATTCGGGACGGGCAGGCCATCGGGGCGCACGAAATCCTCTATCCCTTCAGCCAGGCATACGACTCGGTCGCGATCAAATCGGACGTCGAGATCGGCGGAACGGATCAGCTCTTCAACCTGATGTTCGGCCGCAGCATTCAGAAGGAGTACGGCCAAGAGCCGCAGGACATCGCCGTGTTTCCGCTGATCGAGGGCACTGACGGCGAGCAGAAGATGTCGAAGTCGCTGGGCAACTACATCGCAATCGCGGAGCCGCCGGAGCAGATCTACGGAAAGACGATGTCGATTCCCGACCGTCTCACCGAGAAGTACGTGCGGTTGATCTCAGGTCTCGAGCGCTCAGACCAGGACCGAGTGCTCGCGATGAAACCGCGGGACGCGAAGGCTGCCCTGGCCTCTCAGCTCGTGAAGAGGCTGCACGGAGGAGAGGCGGCTCGTCGCGCGGAGGAGGACTTCAACACGAAGTTCCGCAAGCGCGAGATTCCAGAAGACGTTCCGGAACGGCGGATTTCGGACCCTCGCGACCTACTTGGCGCGTTGGTTGAAACGGGACTCGCCAAAAGCCGCGGCGACGCCCGGCGGTTGATCGATCAGGGTGGCGTGCGGATCAACGGCGAGAAGGCCACACTGAACGGCGCGCTCAAGGACGGCGACGTGCTTCAAGCCGGTAAACGAAGTTTCGTTCGAATCCGGGTTGAGTAGAATCAACGAAAGCATGTTCGGAGGCCGCGTCTAATGTCCGGGCATTCGAAATGGGCCGGAATCAAGCACAAGAAAGCGGTCGTCGACGCCAAACGAGGACAGGCGTTCACCCGCGCGAGTCGCGAGATCACGATCGCCGCGCGTGAAGGGGGCGGGAACCCCGACGGTAATTTCCGTCTTCGCCTCGCCGTGCAGAAAGCCCGTGAGATCAACATGCCCTCTGATCGAATCCAGAACGCGATCAAGCGGGGGACGGGGGAGCTCGCGGGCGAAAAGCTGGAAGAAGTTCGCTACGAGGGCTATGGGCCGTCGGGAGTCGCCATCATGGTCGACACGCTGACCGACAACCGCAACCGCACGTCGGCCGCGGTTCGTCACCTCTTCAGCAAGCTTGGCGGCAACCTCGGCGAGACGAACTCCGTGGGCTGGATGTTCGAGCGCAAGGGCGTGATGACCGTCAACGCGGGCAAGCGCGATCCTGAAGAGATCGGGCTCGCGGCCATCGAGGCGGGCGCCGACGATGTCCAGGTGGAGGGCAGGTCCGTCGAGATCACGACCGCGCCATCTGCTTTCGAGCGCGTCAAAGCGGCCGTCGAGCCGCTCGGTGTGACGGTTGAGAACGCGGAGATCACGATGCAGCCCAAACAGACGGTTGCCGTCGGCGAAGATAAGGCCGCGGCGGTGCTCAGACTGGTCGAATCACTCGAGGAGGACGACGACGTTCAGCAGGTTTACGCCAACTTCGACATTCCATCCGACGTCCTTGAACGCGTTGCTGCACAGGTATGAATGGATCTGTTTGACGCGTTGCACCTAGGCCGGATTAATTCCGGCTGTCCCCAGGCATCGCATGTTCGCCTCCCATCGATGCGTCCCTCAGGAGGGGGCACGTGGGGAAGGACGCAGTCCTCACCCACGCTTTTCAACGCGTTGCTGCACAGGTGTAGCGTGCTGGACCGATGCCAGGTCCCGACAACGGACTGATCCTGGGCGTCGACCCGGGCCTGGCCGGCACTGGTTTCGCCCTGTTTGCCGAGCCGAACGTGGTCGTGGCGTGCAGCACGGTCGTCACGATCCCTGGTCGCGACGGCGCGCGTCTGCTGACCATCACCAACCACTTGCGCGAATTGATCGCGACGCATCCGCCGGCCGAGGCATCGATCGAAGAGCTCTTCATGGGTCGCAACGCGACAAGCGCGGTTGGTGTCGCTCAAGCGCGCGGCGCCATCCTCAACGTGCTCGAAGAGGTCGGCGTGCCGGTGTTCGAGTACAAGCCGAGTCAGGTGAAGGTCATCCTCACCGGTTACGGCAACGCAGACAAGTCGCAAATCGCGAGGATGCTGGCGGCGCAGGTAAAGCTCCCGAGCGGCAAGCTGGACGATCATTCGCGCGACGCGGTCGCGATCGCGCTCTGTCACGCGCGAAGCCGGCGCTTCTCCCGGGCGGCCGCACGTTGATCGCTCATCTCAGCGGAGTGGTTCGGCGCGCGGGACCCGATTTCGTGGTGGTCGACGTCGGCGGTGTGGGTTACATGGTCACGGTCGCGGCTCAAACGCGACAATCGCTGCCGCCTCCAGGTGGCGAGGTCGAGCTTCACATCCACACTCACGTGCGCGAGGATCAGCTCGCCCT
>DATLKH010000064.1:0-3753 GCA_035538475.1 Candidatus Dormiibacterota bacterium
GCCAGAGCGCCCCCGACGGCGAGAGTAGTCATCACGTAGGCGGAGGTGGCGGCGGCGACGGAGGAGACGGGAGCAAGAGCAAGGGTGGAGGCTCGAGTAGCAGCTGGTCCTCCAGCAGCAATTCGAGCAGCGGCAGTGCTCATGCGAGCACAAGCGCCAAGACGTCGTCCAGCTCTTCGTCTAGCAGCAGCGCTGGCGCAAAGTCCGGAAACGGTGACGACAGGACCAAGACCAAGAAGTCGTCAGAGAACCATGAGATGGACGTGAACGCCACGACCAACTCGACTTCGAGCGTTCAGTCCTCGTCGGTACCCGCTCAAACCGGAAGCACTGGCTCGACCAACGGCCCCGCTCAGACGGCTTCGGTTCGGGTCCACGAGGGGAGCACCGGCTCGACCAACGGCTCCGCTCAGACGGCTTCGGTTCCGGTCCACGAGGGGAGCACCGGCTCGACCAACGGTTCCGCCAACACGGCATCCGTGCCGATGACCGGCAGCACCGGCTCGACCAGCGGCTCGGCCAACACGGCGTCCGTGCCGATGACCGGTAGCACCGGCTCGACCAGCGGATCAGCTCAAACAGCCTCAGTTCCGGTTGAAACCGGCAGCACCGGGTCGACCTCGGGCAGCGCCCAGACGACCTCGGTATCCAACACCGGCGGTGGCGGCACCTCCGGCGGCGGCACATCAGGCGGCAGCCAGTCGGCTGGTGGTGCGGTATCAGGCGCTACGGCAACGGGTAGCGGCGCGGTTCTTGCCGGCACAGGCGCACCCATCGCGGGCGGCGTCCTCGGCGGCATCCTTGCCCTCCTCGGCGGCCTCGGCCTCGGGTTCCGCAAGCGGCGTCGGTAATCGACTCTTAGGGGACCGGGCTCGCACCTCGCGAGCCCGGTTTCTTTTTAGGCGACTCCCCCCGTTGGCGGATCGTCGCGACCAAGCGGCCAGAGGTCGCGCCAAAACCACGGATCGTCGCGACGATCCGAAACAGGAGGCGCCCCTCAACCAACCGGTAAAGCCCCGCTCGATGTGCGTTTCTTAGATGTGCCCGCCTCGCGAGAGGCCGGGCACACCACCCACCCTCCTCCAGGCACTTCTAGGCCGAATTACCACACTTGTACGGCGACGAAGCGCTGCCATTCGCGGTTTTATTACGGTCGAAAAATCGGGCCTGGGGGATAAGTGGACACAGCTGCAGCAATCCCGATCACAGACAAAACCAACGGCCTCGGTTCGACCGACCCTCCTGGCGAGGTTGATAAAGCACAGCAATCCGCCCTGGCCGCGCTTTCCACGGTTTCCTCCTAACTGGACGCGGATGAGGACGTGCCGACCTTCTTCGGTCGCCTCTGCGCCACGACAGCCGAGCAGACCGGAGCGACGAGAGTTGCCTTCTGGCGGATCGGATCGATGGGCGGGCTGACGGTGCAGCCGCTCACTCACGGATTCGCGGACGATTCCCCGATCCATGAGCTGCGGTTGCGTGCCGGCTCGGAAATCGATGGAATCGTCAGCGACGACGTCCTGCCGGTCGATGGAACGTTGCCTGAGCTTGACCGCTTCTGGCGCGACAACCGGCTCGACGTCACCAACTCGATCGCAGCGTCGTGGTGCGCAGGCGAGCGCCGGATCGGCGTCCTCGCCGCCTATGACGCTGTCGATGGTTTTTCCGCCACCGACCTCTGGGTGCTCAAACTCACCGCCATGGCCGCCGGTCTGTTGTGGCAGTACAAAGAAGCCGAAGACGAGCTGGGCCAAACCGCAGTGCGCCTGGAGGAGGCGATGGCGGCGAGGCGTCATCTCATCAACAACATCGCCGCTGGAGGCGATGAAGCCCGGCGGCGTTTTGCGAGCGCACTGCACGATGACTCGCTGCAGCTGCTGACCGCGGCGGAGCTGCAGCTGGAACGCATTCACAGCTTCCCCCTCGATGCGCAGAACACCGCCCAGGTTGCGGAGCTGAAGTCGACGCTGCGCAAAGTCGAAGACTCCTTGCGCCGGCTTCTCATCAACGTCAGCCCCGAACCTTTGCAGCAGCTGTCGAGCACTCTCAGCGACGCCATCAGCGAGCGGCTCGAGCAGATGCGTTTGCGCTCGGGGATCGAGAGCCGCATCGAGACGCGGCTGCCCGACGAGGTGCCTGCAGCGATACAAGCGCTGGTCATGAAGAACATCTCCGAGGCGCTCAACAACGTCGAGAAGCACGCCCGCGCCACCCGCGTGACGGTGGTCGCCGAGGAGATTGACGGAGGAATTCACGTCGAGGTCATCGACGACGGCACGGGTTTCGTAGTTGCCGAATCTTTCCGCGTTCCTGGCCATATCGGACTGGTCGCGCTGCGGGAGCGCTCACAGCTCGCCGGTGGGTCGTGCCGCATCGCGAGCGATCCGGGAGCCGGAACGAATATTGAATTCTGGGTGCCCATGAACCTATGAACCAAGCGCGTACCGCTAAGTAAGGAAGGAAGGAAGGAAGGAAGGAAGAGGAACATGCCAGCGAGGAGCCGAACCAAGACCGCACCTGTCAACGACTGTGTAGACGCCGAGATCACGCTCCGCGTTCTCAACGCCGTCAAGCGTGGTGATTTCTCTGTGCGCATGCCGACCAACTGGACCGGATCCGCTGCCAAGGTCGCGGCAGCTCTAAACGACGTCATCGAGGCCAACCACCGCCTCGAACGTCAGATTCGAAACGTCAGCATCCAGGTTGGAAAAGAGGGCCGTCACGAGCACGCCGTCGTCACCGGGCGCGGCGCCTGGACGTCAACGATCGATGGACTGAACGACCTCGTCGACGACCTGGTTCGTCCCAACACCGAAATGGCCCGCGTGATCAGCGCCGTGGCGAACGGCGACCTCTCGCAGACGATGGCCCTCGAGATCAAGGGCAAGCCCCTTCAGGGCCAGTTCCTGGAGACGGCAAAAACCGTCAACACGATGGTCAACCAGCTTCGCTCCTTCAGCTCTGAGGTGACACGCGTTGCCCGCGAGGTCGGAACCGAGGGCAAGCTCGGTGGCCAGGCCCAGGTGCGCGGTGTAGGTGGCGTCTGGAAGGACCTTACCGACAACGTCAACACCATGGCCCAAAACCTGACGAGCCAGGTGCGCAACATCGCCGAAGTCACGACCGCGGTCCAACAAGGTGACCTCTCGAAGAAGATCACAGTCGACGTCCAGGGCGAGATTCTCGAACTGAAGATCACGATCAACACGATGGTCGATCAGCTGAACGCCTTCGCCAAAGAGGTGACGCGCGTGGCCCGGGAGGTGGGCACCGAAGGCAAGCTCGGCGGTCAGGCGGAAGTCCGCGGCATCGGCGGTATCTGGAAAGACCTGACCGACAACGTGAACATGATGGCCGGCAACCTCACCAGCCAGGTCCGCAACATCGCGGAGGTCACGACTGGCATCGCGAATGGCGACCTGTCGAAGAAGATCACCGTCGACGTTCGGGGAGAAATCCTCGAGCTGAAGAACACCATCAACGTAATGGTCGATCAACTCAACGGTTTTGCGGGCGAGGTGACGCGTGTCGCGCGCGAAGTCGGCAGCGAGGGCAAACTCGGTGGACAAGCGGACGTCCGTGGTGTCGGCGGGGTCTGGAAGGACTTGACCGACAACGTGAACATGATAGCCGGCAACCTCACCGGCCAGGTTCGCAACATCGCCGAGGTGACGACGTCAGTCGCCAACGGGGATCTCTCGAAGAAGATCACTGTCGACGTCAGAGGCGAGATCCTCGAGTTGAAGAACACCG
>DATLKH010000065.1:0-5462 GCA_035538475.1 Candidatus Dormiibacterota bacterium
GAACCGTCGCTTCGAGCTTGCCCGCGATCTCCGCCTCTTCGGTCGCAGCCGTGACCCCGATCATCGACCGGACGAGATCGACCACCAGGTGATAAGGCATGGATTCGCCGTACGTCAGGCAGCGGCCTTCGATCCAGCGCATCCCTGAGCCGGCTTGTGCTGATTTCTCGCGAAACTCTGACACGAGCCTGCTCTTTCCGATCCCAGGGTCGCCCAGCACACAGGCCATGCGGCCTTGTCCTGCGCGCGCCACGTTGAAAGCCTCGAGCATGCGAGTCAGTTCTTGGTCGCGGCCGACAATCGGCGATCTGACACCGACGATGCCGCGAGTCCGCACGGCGCCGGCCTTGAGCCCGGAGATCTCGTATGCATGAACCGCATCGGTCTTGCCCTTCAACTCGAGTCGACCGACGTCGACCGCATCTACGAGCGCCGCGATGAACCGGTGGGTTGCAGAGGTGATCAGCACGCTGCCCGGTCGAGCCGCGGCCTGCATGCGCGCAGCCACGTTCACGGTATCACCCATCGCCGTGTACTCGTTGGCGGTGTCCGTTCCCACTACGCCGACGACGACCGGACCTGTATTGATGCCCACGCGAACCTTTAGACCGTCGGCGACAGGCAATCGTTTGTCAGTGCCAAGTGTTTCGATCGCGCGAACCATCTCCAGCCCACAACGAACAGCGCGTTCCGGGTCGTCTTCGTGAGCGATCGGCGCTCCGAAGAACGCCAGAAGCCCGTCCCCCATCAAGCGCGCGACCTTGCCGCCGTAGCTCTCGACCGTGCTGTTCATGCACTGGAACGCCTCGCTGACGATCGAAGTCCAGTCCTCCGGGTCAAGCGTCTCAGCGATCGCGGTCGAGCCCGCGATGTCAGCGAAGAGGACGGTCAGAGGGCGCCGCTCACTGGAGGCGGCAGGACGGGCTGGGCTGCTCGCGTCCATAGGGGCGCTCATGCTCGGCACATGCTAGGACGAATTCGGTGAAGGAGAGGGCTACTCGCCGGCTCTCGACAGGCTTGGGCTCAGCAGCGGTTTCAAGGCATCCGCGAGCATCGACCGATGGACCGCCGTCTCGAAGTTCAGGAAGGGATCGTCCGGCAGCGGGGTTTCTTTAACCCTGCCGCCCTGTCTCACATAGACGATCGGATAGAGATCCTCTTTGCCGTTCGACTCGAGCGTGAGCGCGGCAGCCCCCTCGAACTCACCGCTGTCGAGAAAATGGACCAGAGGCAAGATGCCCTCGTCGACGATCCCGCGCTCTCGGTCGAAGGCGATCACGCGGGCGAGGTACGAGCGCTGGTGCCAGAGCTCCGGTCCTCGAGTCGCCTCGCCCAGGAGCGTTGACACGACGTCGGCCGCGGGTATGGTCCGCCGCTCGATTTCGACGCCGTGCAGCTCCGCGAGCCGGCGGGCGAGCACGCGCGCGTTGTAGCGATACCCCTGCACCGCGCCCGAGTTGCTGGGGATGCCGTGCTTGACGAGGCCTTTGGCGCCTTGGTTGATGGTGCCCGCGAAGTAGATCCCAGGCACGCTCAGGCTTTCCCAAAAAGCGGTCTGCGCGGGTAACCCGCTCTGCCCGAACGTGGTCACTCCCAACTGCGGCAGGTCTTGGAGCGGGGCCAAGAACCCCGTGGCGGCGATGACGTCATCGACCGCAAACTCGATCGCCACATTGGCGGTTGTGCGTGTCCGGACTTGAAGTTCGCCACCGGCAGGTTTGATCTCTTCAATCGCCGCGTCGAGGATGACGACGCCACCGGCGAGCGCCCAGTCTTCGACGGGCTGGACGTAGCGAGCACGGACTCCGACCAGCGAGTGCGTGTTGACCGAAAGCTTGGTCGAGCTGGGCGAGGCCAGGATGATCTGACGGGCCCACGGCAGAAGGCCCGAGGCGATCTCGAATCCGGAGTTCTGCTTGCCGATGATGAACACGCGGCGGTCTTTGTAGCTTTCGATCGGTCGCAGCTCGCCGTACAGCGCGGCGTGCTCCGCTCCCGGGATCGGAGGCCGCAAGGGCTGCGCGACGCCGACCGCGAAGACCACAGTCCGCGCCCGATATTCGCCGTCCGAAGTCTCGAGAACGAACTCGCCGTCTTGATTTCGAGTCGCTTCCCAACGACATCCGTAGCGGATTCGAAGGCCTGACCTGGAGGCGAAGAGCTCGAGGCCTTTCTGCATCTCGGGACGCGACGGAAAGTGCGACGTTCGGTCCATCACATGCGCCATGAGGCCGCGATGATCCGCATCCTCTCCGGCAAGGCTGTTCCAGTCGCAGCGCTCGAACTCTCGCGATCCGGGAGGGAATCCTGGATACGGCTTGGTCCAGCTGAGCATCCTCTGAAAGACCGGCCACTTGCGGAACATGCCGCCCGGCGCGTCGTCCGCCGAGATCGCCGCATGGGGAACCCCCAGGTGGCTCAGGCTGTAGGCGAGCTGCAAACCGCCGGGTCCGCTGCCCACGACCACGATTGGATAGCGGCCGGGCGGAAAAGGTCTGTTGTCCGCTAGCTCAGCCACTCGGTGGTGACGCGAACCTTGCGGGCTTCGCCCTGGAGGAGCCGGAACATCACGCCCGGGTTGGATTTGAGGAAGGTCTCCACCTGCGCCGGTGGGAGGACGAGACAGCGAAGCGGGCCGATGGCGACGATGTCGGCTGTAGGCGGCTCACCGAGAAGCACTGAGATCTCGCCAAAGAAGTCCCCGGCCCGTAGGTTCGCGCGATCCTGGCCGTCGATCCGGATCGCCGCCGTGCCGTCGAGGATGATGTAGAGACCTGATCCGCTGAGTCCCTGCCGGAGGACCTTCTCACCGTCGGCGAACCACTGCTCGGTGAGCACATCGGCCACCTGCTGCCGTTGTGGGGTGGTCAGGTCCGCAAAAAGTGCGAAGCCGGCGATCGCGTCCGCGAGCTCGTTGATGGCCATCGCTTCAGCGCTCGATTATCGTCCGAACGCCGGAGCCGGCCCTGGCTGCAGCCTCCGCATGGTGACATTGTGATCGGCCGCCCCGCCGGCGGCCTGTGCGACGGCGTCCGCGTATTCTTCGCCAATGGCATCGGAGCAGCCAACGACGCCACCACCCGCGTCAGAGCCTGGGTCTCCTCCTCCGCCTCCTGACGGCGCATCGCATGATGAATGGAACTCGTGGCGCCGCCAGCAGCGCGATTACGTGCGGGGCCAGTGGCGGCGGGGCGGTTGGTGGTTCGGGCCGTGGCCGCCGTATGGCGGTTGGTGGTGGGGCGCGATCCTTGTCGTGGCCGGCCTCTACTTCCTGCTCAACAATCTCGGGCTGCTCAACTGGCTCCGGCCCGACGTCTTCTGGCCCATCGTCTTGATCGCCCTTGGAGTCTGGCTGATCGTTCAGCGCGGTCGATGGTGGCGCTAAGGGCTCGACGAACCGAACGCTGACTTAGACGGACGGCTTGCTCTCATCGTCTGCGCTCGACTGCGGCTGCCTGCCGGCGCGAATTTCCGCACGATGATGCAGTCGATTCCACCCTGTCGCCACGTCAAGAAAAGCCTCACGCGCTCGAGCAACTCGCCGGCGCAGTCTCTCGACGATCTCCCGCTGCCGCCCTTGGTCCGGCATCTTGAGTTCGAGGTCCTTCTATATCGATAACGCGCAGTGCCTATGGATTATGTGCCAGCGCATACTTCCCGAGCATGCAGGAGACGCCGGTCAAAGGCCAGGAATGGACCCGGAGGCGCGGTATGCGCCGCTTGCGGGCCGCCCTTCAGACCAGTCTTTTGTTCCCGGCGCTCTCCAGCTTCTGCCGGCTGACCGTCAAGCAGCGTGAGTATGTCGATCGGTTGACCGGCCCGGCGATTTTCGTGACCAACCACGTGAGCGCGCTGGATGCGGTGGTTATGGCCGAAGCGCTTCCTCCGCGCTACCGGCACCGCTCGGTCGTGGTCGCGGCTGCGGACTCGATCTTCAAGCGCAAGTGGGAAGGTCGCCTGGCGCAAGTCACGGTCGATGCTTTTCCGATTCCGCGGGGTGGGGGTGCCAGGGCGCATCTGGATTACTTGAAGGAACTCTTGCGCGCGAACTGGTCGGTGATCATCTTTCCCGAGGGCAGGCTGACAGCGACGGGCGCGATCGGCGTTTTCCGCAAGGGCGCGGCAATTCTTGCCATGGACACGAATGTTCCGATCGTTCCGGCTTACGTCGACGGCATGTACGAAGTCATGCCGAGGTTCAGGCGCGTGCCGAAACCGGGGAAAGTGGTGGTCACCTTCGGTGCCCCGTTGGTCGCCGGGGAGGGTGACGATTACGACTCGTACATCCAGCGGGTCGAACGTGCGGTGCGAACCCTGGCAGGACCTAAAGGCATCGCCGTCGAACCTCCGGGAAATTCGAAGTCGGAAGGTCCGACGTACTGGTACTGATTCACCTCTGAGCTAAGGGACTTTTCCCTCGAGGATCGCGACCAGCTTGTGCGCGTCGATGTTTCCGCCTGAGACCACGCAGACAATGCGCTTCGCGGGCACCATGCCCGAAAGCGCCACGGCCACAGGCGCCGCCCCAGCCCCCTCGGCGACGATCCGGTTTCGCTCCATGAGCAGCCGGACAGATCGGGCGGTCTCTTCGACGCTCGTCAACAATGAACCTCCAAGGAGCTGCTGAGCGAGCTCGAGCATGTTCGGGAAGACTGTCTTGCTGCCGATGCCATCGATGAAGCTTGGCCGGTAATCGATCGCAACGGGCTTGCCTGCGGCAAGCGACGCCGAAAGCGGAGCGGCTCCCTCGACTTCGACGGCGAAGACTCGACATGTGGGCTTGACCGACTTCACCGCGGCGGCGATACCGGTCGACAGTCCGCCTCCGCCCCAGGGCACGAGAATCGCCTCGACGTCGGGCATCTCGTCGACGATCTCCAGCCCAATCGTTCCATCGGCGGCAACCACGTTTGAGTCGTCGAACGGATGAATGAATGAAGCTTTGATTCCTTCGCGCGACCTGGACTCGAGCGTGGCCCACCACTCGTCGAACGAGACTGAGATGATGCGTGCCCCGAGCTGGCGCATCCCGTCCAGCTTTCGCTGTGGCGCGGTATCCGGCACAACGACGGTGCACGGGATCCCCCGGCGCCGCGCCTCCCAGGCCACGGCCTGACCCATGTTCCCGGCACTCGCCGTGAGCACTCCGTCTGAAAGTTGTTCCTCAGCGATCTTCGACATCGCGAAGGCCGCGGCCCGGATCTTGAAGGAGCCGATGGGCTGCAGATTCTCGAGCTTCAGCGCGATGTGAGCCGGCGACTCCAGGACGTTCAAAGGGACGAGAGGTGTGCGCACGACAGCGTCACGCGTTGCGGATTGCGCTTCGCGGATCCCCTCAAGGCGGGGAGCTTCCAGTACGGTCAAGCGGCGGCTACCGGTTCAGTGGCATGGGCGATCCGATCCCGGTCGTCGCCGCCTAGCTTCAGCGCGAGCGCTTCTTCGACTGTCTTGAACTGGCTCAG
>DATLKH010000066.1:0-15536 GCA_035538475.1 Candidatus Dormiibacterota bacterium
AAGCTCGCGTCGCACGGGAGCCTGATGGGTGCGCGCGGCAACTCGGGCGTCATCCTTTCTCAGATCTTTCGCGGCTTCGCGCGCGCCGTCGAGGGCAAAGCCTCGCTCACGCCCACCGAGCTCGCTGCGGCATTTGAAGAGGCGGCCAACGCCGCGTACCGCGCGGTCAACAAGCCCACTGAAGGCACGATCCTCACCGTCGCCCGCGAAGCCGGACGCGCCGCTTCCGCCGCGGCCAGCCAGCCCGAGGCCAGCGTGCCGCGCGTGATCGGGGCCGCCGCGACAGGCGCCCGCAACGCCGTGCTCAAGACACCGACTCAACTGCAGATCCTGCGCGACGCCGGCGTCGTCGACGCCGGAGGTTTTGGTCTGCAGCTGATTCTCGAAGGCATGCTCAAAACGGTCGAGGAGGCGGACGTGGCCGTGGCCGAGCCGAAGCGCACCACAACGCCCGCCTCGCAGATCTCGGTCGCTTTGCCCGAAGGTGGTTGGGGCTACTGCACGGAGTTCTTGATCGAGGGCGCAAACCTCGACACCGATCTCATTCGCAACCAGATCGAGTCCATGGGCAATTCAGTGCTCGTGGTCGGCGAGCCCGAGCTGGTCAAAGTCCATGTGCATACGGACGACCCGACCAGCGTCATCAACCTTGCCGGCAGCCACGGCAAGCTGCTGAAGCTGAGCGTCGGCGACATGTCGACTCAGCACCGCAAGATCATCGACGGGTCGGCGGCTCCAGCCGCGACACGCGCCAACGGCGTCGGCCTGGTGGCGGTCGTCGCAGGCAAAGGGCTCGTCGACATCTTTCGCGGTCTTGGAGTCGATGCGATCGTCGAAGGCGGTCAAACGATGAACCCGAGCACCCAGGACATGCTCACCGCGATCGAGTCGATTCCCTATGGCGAGATCATCCTGCTGCCCAACAACGGCAACGTCATCGCCGCAGCCAAGCAGGTCGTCGGCCTGACCAAGAAGAAGCTGCATGTGATCGAGACCCACACCGTGCCGCAGGGAGTGTCAGCGGTCGTCTCCTTCAAGCCTGAGCGACCGGCGGCCGAAAACGTTCGCGCCATGAAAGACGAAGCGGCGCGCGTGCAAACGATAGAGGTCACGCATGCGGTTCGCGACACGCGATCCAATGGCGTTCGCGTCAAGAAGGGAGACGTCATAGGCCTGATCAACGATCGCCTGGAATTCGCCGGCACCGACTACGGCGACGTCGTCAAACGCGCCATCGACAAGCTGGGGCCGGATTCCTATGAGCTGGTCACGGTTTACCGCGGCCAGCAGGCAAGCGACGCCGAGCTCGCCAGGCTCGAAGCGGAGATTCGGTCCGGCTATCCGGGTCTCGAGGTCGAGGTCCAGCAGGGCGGACAGCACCACTACCCGTTCATCCTGTCGGTCGAGTAGCTGCAGAACATTTGACTCGCTCGTTCGCCATCGTCACCGACTCGACGGCCGACGTGCCCGCGGAGTGGCACGACCGCTACGGAATCGAAGTCGTACCCCTGAAGGTGCTCTTCGGCAAGGAGACGTTTCGGGACGGCGTGGACATCACCAACGACGAGTTTTTCAGCCGTCTTGGCTCGGCTACCTCACTGCCGACCACGTCGGCGCCATCACCAGGTGAATTCGCTGACGTGTACAAGCGACTTGCCAGGGACTACGAAGGCTGCATCTCCATTCACATCGGCGCACAGCTGTCCGCCACCGCTGAAGCCGCACGCGTTGGAGCGGGTTCGGCCGAGGGCTTCAGAGTCGAAGTGATCGACAGCGAGACCGTATCGATGCCGATTGCCTTTCTCTGCCGCGCGGCCGCCGAGTGCCGAACGCTCGACGAAGCGGCTGCGGCTGTGAAGCAGAGGGTGCCAAAAGGCAGGGTCCTGGCGCTGCTCGACACATTGCGATACCTGGAAATGGGTGGCAGGCTCAGCCGCGCCCAGGCCATGATCGGGACGATGCTCGACGTCAAGCCGCTGCTTCTGGTCAAGGACAAAGAGATCAAGGCCGTCGAACGCGTCCGCACGCGAGCGCGGGCGATCGACCGGATGATGGAATTCTTCAAGACCGAGCTGCCGGTCGAGTACGTCTCGGTGATGCATGCCACCGCCGGTGAAGAGGCTCGAAAGATCGCGGACGACCTGCGTGGCGCGCTGCCGGATCAGGAGATCGCGATCGGTCAGATCGGTTGCGTGCTCGGCACGCACACCGGTCCGAGAGCGTTGGGGATCACTTACCTGAAGCGCTGATCGTGAAGTCGGCCGCCAGCTTCACGTTGCGGCCCGGGAGCGGCCAGACCCGAAGCACAGGCGGCGTCACAGCGACCAGCTTCGGAAGCGCGATCACGAGCAGGTGGAAGAAACGTTCCTCCCGACGGCCATAGCGCAAACCGTACTGCTCGCGCAGAGCCGGCGGCAGCAAGCCGGTCGTCACGATCTGCCAGGGGATGAACACCGGTCCAGGCATGCGAAGCGCTCTGGGTCGCAGCACGAGCCGTCCGAGCTCGCGCGCGAGCGGGCTCACGTGCACCGCGCCGCTCGACATCTGCGATTCGATGTAGTCCTTGAAGTCGGCGAAGGTTGCGGGGAACCTGTCGGGGGGGATCCCGAAGAGCTCTCCACCGATCTTTGATTCTTGATAGAACGCTTCGCGCTCGTCTGGATCGAGGCGCGCGACGAACGTCTCGTATGCCATCAAGGCGGAGTCGACAAGCGTGGCCTGTACCCAGAGCAGCAGATCGGGATCGAGCGCTCGGTAACTCCTACCGCGCACACCGGCATGCACTCGGTTCACCGCACGTATGGCATTCATCGTGGTCTCGCGGTCGCCGTAGATGATGGCCATGATCAGACGGACCGTCCGGCGCAGCCGGCGCATCGGATGTTCGCGGAAGTCGGAGTGCTCGTCCACGCCCTGCGCGACCATCGGATGCGCGAGCTGCATCAGCAGCGCACGGCCGCCGCTCAAAAGGAGCACGTTCTCGCGATTTATGCGCCGGGTGATCGAGTCTTCGGGGTAGAGCAGATCCGTCACTGAAATGATTCTGCCGCTCTCGACTAGGCCGTCGCTTTCGCCATCTCCGAGTTGAAGCCGTCGACGTACGTCTTGTAGAAGTCGTTGATCTCGTTGCCGATCTTGTCGAAGTCATAACTCGAGATCTTGTTGCCGTCGCTCTGAACCAGCTGCTCGGCACTCATGATCGCGGCGTCGTCGTTGGCCAAGTCGGCGTCCAGCAGCTTGCCGAAGTCCACGGTCAAAGTCTGAAAGTCGACCATGAGCGAGTGCATCTCAGGCGGCAGACCGGGTGCACTCGACAGTTGCAGCGCGCCATCGACGTCGGACTTCATGGTGACTACTGTTGCCTTGGCGCCAGTCACATCGCCGCCTGCGTTTTGAGCACCCAGCTGGTCGAGATCTCCAAGCGCCCTGTACAGCGCTCGCCAGAAATGTCCGTCGAGAACGTAATCGGCCGCCACGGTTTTCGCGAAGCTGAGCGCTTTGCGCGCGTGTACGATCCGGGCCGACTCACGATCGAGGCTGGTGCGGCTGAAAGCGGTCAGCCACCGATTGTCGTTCAATCCGACGGAGGAC
Organism: Candidatus Dormiibacterota bacterium; assembly: GCA_035538475.1. Lineage (GTDB taxonomy): Bacteria > Chloroflexota > Dormibacteria > Dormibacterales > Dormibacteraceae > 40CM-4-65-16. The sequence goes on from DATLKH010000066.1 coordinate 3,592, forward strand.
GATGCGAGCGCATTGTCGTCTTGATCGATGGTCTTGCCCGCGGCCACAGAACTTGCGACGAACTGGTCGATCAGCGCCTCGGCCTGCGTAACGTTGAAGTTGCCTCCCGACTTGAGCGTCGCAGATTGAGCGTCGATCGATCTGAACGTAGTGTTCAACTGGTTTTGATGTGAGATCACCGAATTCAGAGCTCTGTCCGCGGTCGAGATTCGCGAAGCCGCGTAGACGGTTCCGGCCACGCCATAGCCGAGAATCCCGATCACGATCAAAGCGAAAAGCGCGATCGCTGTGATCGTTCCCCGACGTGACCTTCGTGCGTGCAGGGCCGGTGAGCGAGGAGCCGCAGCTGCCGGCGGCGGTGCGGCCTCCTGTGGCTCGGCGGGCCGAGTCTCTGGAGTTTGTTCCATCAGGATGTTTCGGCGAGGATAGCAAGATAGGTGTCAGGGGTAATTGCGCTCAAGGCATCACTCGACGCACCGGTATCTGCGCTGAAAGAGATAGGCGATGCCAATACCGCGCGTCTGAATCAGCTCGGAATCGAGACGATCCGCGATCTACTGCTCACCCTGCCCTACGCATTCGAGTCCTATGGCGCGCCGGCGCCGATCGCAAGCATCACCCCCGACACTGCGGTCACCGTGGTCGGTCGTGTCATGTCGATCGCCGCGAAGGTCACGCGCTTCAAGAAGATGTCACTCACCGAAGCCATCGTCGGTGATGAGTCCGGCGGGGAGCTGCGCCTGGTGTGGTTCAACCAGGCGTTCATGGCCAAGAACCTCCACAAAGGTGATCGCATCGCGGTGGCGGGGACGGCCAAGCGGGGCCGGTACGGCGCGCTCGAGATCTCGAACCCGTACTACGAACGGCTAGAGGGCGACGAAGGCAAGCTGCCGTCGCGTGTCGGCGGGCTCATGCCGAAATATCACCTCGTCTCGGGACTGACGAACAAGAAGATCGCCGGTTGGGTCGAGCAAGCGCTGCCGCTCGCCGGAGAGCTCGATGACGTGCTGCCCGAAGACGTGCGAACGCGACATGGACTGCTCGACGTGGCCACCGCCGTGCGCAAGGGACACAAACCCGCGAGTGACGAGGATTACCGCCAGGCGCATCACCGCATGGCGTTCGCGGAAGTGTTCGAGCTCCAGGTCGGGTTTGCATTGATCCGCGCTCGGATTGCCGGAGAGCAGGCCACGCCGATTCCGTACGACCAGAGCGTGATCGACACGTTCAAAGCGGGCCTCGGCTTCGAGCTGACCCGCGCTCAAAAGAAGGCCATGTGGGACGCGTTTCGGGACATGAGCAAATCGTTTCCGATGAACCGGCTTCTGAATGGAGACGTCGGCTCAGGGAAGACCGCGGTGGCGGCCGCCTGTGCGGCCATGGCGCACGCAGCCGGCCTGCAGACCGTCGTGATGGCTCCGACCGAGATCCTGGCCAGGCAGCACCTGACCAGGTTCCGCGCTTACCTCGAAGAGACGATCCCCGGATTGACCGTCGAGCTTTTGGTCAGCAGCCAGAGTGCGCCCGAACGGCGCAGAGTGCGAGCGGCTGCGGCTTCAGGGCACTGCGCGCTGGTCGTGGGCACGCATGCGCTGATCGAAGACGACGTCGACTTTGCAAACCTGGGGCTGGCCGTGGTCGACGAGCAGCATCGCTTCGGGACGCGTCAGAGGGAGCTGCTGCGGGCCAAAGGAACAGGCAGGCCGCACTTCCTGGCCATGACGGCAACTCCGATCCCACGCACGCTGGCCCTCGCCGAATACGGCGAGATGACCGTTTCGGTGATCGATGAGATGCCGCTGGGGCGCACTCCGATCGAAACGGAGGTCATCGAACCGAACGAACGCTTTCGCGCTTATGAGCTCGTCCGCGAAGAAGTCGGGCTCGGACATCAAGCCTTCGTCATCTGCCCGTTGATCGAAGAGTCCGAAACAGTCGTGGCACGCTCTGCCGTGGCCGAGGCGAAGCGCCTGCAGGACGAGGTCTTCCCCGAGCTGAAAGTGGACGTGATCCACGGACGAATGAAAGAAAAGGACGAGGTGATGAAGCGCTTCGTTTCCGGCGAGACCAACGTGCTGGTCGCGACGGCGGTCGTCGAAGTTGGAGTCGATGTTCCAAATGCGACCGTGATGCTGATCGAAGGAGCGGATCGCTTTGGATTGGCGCAGCTCCATCAATTTCGCGGCCGGATCGGTCGAGGCGCCGCGAAGAGCTACTGCAGACTGCTGGCCGAGGATCCATCGGAAGGCGCGTTCAGGCGACTGAATCTCGTGGCCCAGCTTCGCGACGGTTTTCGGCTGGCCGAGGCCGACCTCGACCTCCGTGGAGCAGGCCAGCTCATGGGACCGCGCCAGCATGGCTTGAGCGATGCGGCGATGAATTCGCTGCGCGAGCCGAAGCTGCTCGATGAGGCACGAGACGAGGCGCTGGCGGTCGTGGAGATGGATCCCCAGCTCGCGCAGCATTCAGCGCTGAGGAAGTCCGTCGAGCGTCGAATGCAGCTGGTGTCCCTCAGCTAGGACTGAACAAAGCGGTCATCATCCCGAAGTAAGTCGGCGCCTCGTAGGAGATGAGCCGTCCCGGCCAGCCTGCGGTGGCGCCGTGCAGGATCAGCATCTGCCACCAGCTGTCCGCTTTCGCTTGCTCGATCAAGTCGCTGGGAATCTCAGTCAGCCGCTCCAGCCGGTTGCGACGGACGAGGTCGCAGACCAACGTGTCGTATCTCTCGGCCGCTGCATCGAACCCATACGGGCCATCTTCGCGGTGCGCGTGACCATGGTCGGCGCTTGCGATCAGCGCCACGCGCGAAGGCGAGCGCGACGCGGCGAGCGCGATCGCCGCTCCAGCCGTGACGTGAGCCGATGCAGGCAGGTCACGCGCCGGCGTCACGACCACGACGGGGACGGGCGGATCCTGCCTGCCGCCCATGAACCAGAGCGGAATCAACACGCCCCAGTCCATCGGAGCCACTGCCGCGGCAGGATCGTTGGCACCGAAGCTGACTCCAGCCACCGGGACGCCGGCGTCCGCGACCGACTCGAAGATCGACCACGCGAGAGCCGTCTCCGACGGAACGTCCAGCTCGACCGGCGGCATGACGCCATTCAGCCTTCCTCTCAATCGAGCCGCGACGATGACGCCCAGGGCGTTCGAAATGTGGACGTTGTGCGGAGTGGCGATCACGACCGCGTCGGCACGAGCTTCTTTGAAAAGACGGGCGAGCTCTTGCATGCCAGCACGCGTTGTCGCGGCCAGGTGCCGTTCGTTGGGTGAGCACGCCTCTTCGATTGCGAGGCCGCCATGGGGAGCGATCGCGGCAAACACCAACGGCACGCGCGGATACTAACGGTCTACATGGAACAGGTTTCGCAGCTGAGGTTGACGGAGTACAGCCACGGCGCTGGTTGAGCCTGCAAGCTCAGCCCGGTGGAGCTAGGGCAAATCCTCGGAGCGCTGCCTCCGATCGTCGACCCAAACGTTTTGCTCGGGATTGCCGCTCGCGATGACGCGGCGGTCTATCGCATCGCGCCCGACCGCGCGCTGGTGGCGACCATCGACTTCTTCACACCGATCGTGGACGATCCGTCCGCATACGGCGCGATTGCAGCGGCAAACGCCCTCAGTGACATCTATGTGGTCGGCGCTCGGCCGATCTTTGCGCTCGGCATCACCGCATTTCCGCGCGGCAAGCTGAAAACAGGCTTGATCGAAAGAATCGTCGGCGGCGGTGCGGAGAAGATGGCCGAGGCGGGGGTTCCCATTCTCGGCGGCCATTCCGTCGATGATCCCGAGCCGAAGTTTGGATATGTGGCGATCGGCGAAGTCCATCCAGATCGCATCGTGGGACACACGGGGGCAAGCGCAGGCGACGTGCTGTTCCTCACCAAGCCTCTCGGCTCTGGACTCGTGGCCACGGCGATCAAACGCGGCCTTTGTCCGCCAGACCTCGAGCGCGAAGCGATGGAGGTGATGACGAGGCTGAACTGGGAGGCGTCACGCGCGATGCTCGAGGCCGGCGCCACCGCCGCCACCGACATCACCGGCTACGGCCTGATCGGACACCTCGCGAATCTCAGCGGCGGCGCCGACCTCGATTTCGAGTCGATTCCATTCATGAAAGGCGTGGGCAATCTCGCCGAGCGCGATTTGTTTCCTGACGGCAGCCGGCGCAACCACGCAGCTTTCAAGGATCGCGTCGAGTGGGCCGCCCTTGGAGAGACTGAGCAGATGATGTTGTGCGACGCCCAGACCAGCGGCGGGTTGTTGGTCGCGATTCCGGCCGGCAAGGCAAGCAAGTTCACACATGGCGACAGGATCGGCGTGATGCGCGACGACGGCCGGATCCGCATCCATAGTGGACTGTAACGGCCGTTTCGCTAGCAGATGCGGGCTGACACCGGCGACGCCAAGGCGCGGGTGGCGTGAGGAGGATGGCACCCGTAGGTGCCTGACGACAAGCGCCGGGTTCCGCAACGCAGGCGTCAGCGTCCGAAGGACGCTCGCCGGAAATCAGCCTGCAGATGCAGCGCAAATGGCCGGTAGAGGCCACCAGTGAAATCGCGGCTGCGCGTTTCGGGCGGCGAGGCCAAAGGGCGGCGGCTGCGTGCGCCCAAGAACATCCGGCCGACCCAGGGGATGGTCAAGCAGGCGATTTTCAACATGGCCGGTCCGAGCATCGAGGGCGCGAACGTGCTGGATCTCTTTGCCGGTTCCGGAGCCCTGGGAATCGAGGCGTTGTCGCGCGGCGCTGCGCGCGTCACGTTCGTGGACCGCGAGCCGCGCGGTCTTGCTATCCTGCGGCAAAACTTGGACGTCCTCGGGTTCAAAGAACGCGCGCAAGTCGTCCGTGGCGACGTCGTTCGCTGGCTCGAAGCCTCGCCCGAAGCAATCAAGTCGGCGGATCTAATCGTTCTCGATCCGCCTTATGGCGATCTCGTGCTCGACCGCGCCTTGAAAGTCCTTGATCGCGAGGTCACCAGCGCCACGGTTCTCGCCGAGCACACGCGCCGCCAGCCGCTGCCGCCGCTGTCGCGTCTGCGCGTGGACCGTGAGCGCCGCTACGGCGATACCGTTGTGTCGGTGCTGAAGGCATGAGCGCCAGGAACAGCAACCAGATCCCGAACTCGAAGATCGCGGTTTATCCCGGCAGCTTTGATCCGTTCACAAACGGCCACCTCGACGTGGTGGATCGCGCGTTGGGCATCTTCGACAAGCTGATCGTCGCGGTCGCGGCCAATCCTGAGAAACGACAGCCCCTCTTCACGGTAGAGGAGCGACTGAAGCTCATCCAGGCGTCGGTCGACGGCAGGGATCGAGTCGAGGTCGCAAGCTTCACCGGCTTGACCGTCGAGTACGCGCGCTCGCGCGGCGCACGGACGTTGGTCAAGGGCTTGCGGGCTTACTCTGATTTCGACGCCGAGCTCCAGCAAGCCTTGATGAATCGCAAGCTCGCCCCAGATGTGCACACTGTGTTCCTCATGTCGAGCTTTGCGCACATCTACGTCTCCTCAAGTATCTTGAAGGACATCGCAAGCTACGGCGGCAAGGTCTCGGACCTGGTGCCGGCGCCGGTCGCGAGAGCGCTGAAGGAGAAGTACAGATAAAGGTCGACGAGCTGCTTGACCGCTTCGAGTACCTGATCCAAAACGCGCGTCACGTGCCGCTTTCCACTCAGATCATGCTCAACGAAGACGAGCTGATGGAGCTCATCGACCAGATCCGCTTCAACCTCCCCGACGAGATCAAGCAGGCGAACTGGACTGTCTCCGAGCAGCAGCGGATCATCACCGAGGCGCATGCAGAGGCGGCACGCACGATGTCGCGGGCCAACGAAAGGGCGGAAGAAGTGGCTTCCGAGCACGAGATTCTTCGGCGGGCCGAGCGTCATGCGGGGCAGGTCGTGAAAGACGCTCAGGCGAGGTCAGACCAGATCGTTCGCGAAGCGGAAGCGTACGCGCTCGAGCAGCTGAAGCAGCTCGAAGGACATCTCGCGCGCACGCTCACCACAGTGCGGCGCGGGGTGGAGGCGCTGCAGGCCAACCAGCCCGTCAGCGAGGAGACGGCGGACCAAGCGACCGGGTCGTAAATCCCCTCCCCATTCATGGGAGGGCTAGGTGGGGAGCGCCGATCTTCGTATCTCCCGTAGAATTCCGGGGTTCCATGGCGCTACCCAAGGTCAAGCTTTCCAAATCGAAGAAAGGCCGCCGCCGCTCGCACCTCGCGCTGGCGTTGGTGCAGATCCAGCCCTGCCCCAACTGCAAGCGCCCGAAGCGACCGCACGCGGTCTGCCCCAACTGCGGGCACTACGGCCCGGGCTCGGGCCGCGAAGTTCTCAAAGTCAAGGAGTAGGAAGCGACCAGCGTCGCGTTCCTCTACCCAGGCCAGGGCTCGCAGCAGCCGGGAATGGGCGCGGAGTTGCTTTCGGACACGGAGATTTCCGCGCTTTGCGATCAATGCGCCTCGGCCGCGGGGATCGACCTGCGCGGACTCCTCACCGACGCCGATGACGACACCCTCCGACTGACACAAAACGCACAGCCCGCCCTGTGCTTCGTCGGCATAGGACTCACCATGCTGCTGCGCCGCCGCGGCATCGAACCTGCCGCCGCCGCCGGACATTCGGTGGGCGAATACGCCGCGCTCGCGGCCGGCGGAGCAATCAGCCCGATGCAGGTCATCAAGGCCGTCGTGGAAAGGGGCAAAGCGATGGCTGAAGCCGCGCCCGCCGGCACCACGTCGATGGCCGCTGTGCTTGGACTCGACGCCCAGGCGGTCGAAGCCTCGCTAGCCGGTATGGACGACGCCTGGCCCGCCAACTACAACACCCCGACGCAGACCGTGATCGCCGGAACTGCAGCGGGATTGCAGTCGGCGACGCAGAGGCTTCAGGGCGCGGGCGCGAAGCGCGTGATTCCGCTCAATGTCAGCGCCGCCTTCCACACACCGCTGATGACCCCAGCTGCCGAGCGTTTGCGCGCGGCGCTGGACCGAGTCGAATGGCGCGCGCCCCGGATCCCGGTGATGTCCAATCTCACCGGGCGGCCGCATCAGGGCGGTGACCGAATTCCACACGTGATGGAGATGCAGCTGCGATCGCCGGTGCGTTGGTCCGCGTGCGTCGAGTCGCTGCTCGCCCAGGGCTGCGACACCTTCATCGAAGTCGGTCCGAAGCGCGCCTTGACGGGAATGATGCGCGAGCTTGCGCCGGGCCGAACGGCAGTCGCCGCCGGCACCCCAAACGGCGTCCAGGAGATCGCGATCGCGGTCTAGGCAACATTTGGTTGCCTGCCTCGAAATGGTGCCTTGACGCCGCCTGCAGAACCGGGCGGAGAATCGGCATGTGGGAAGGGGGCCCCCGGCGGCGTGCTTGCGCAAACGCACCCACTGCGTAGGCACTTCTTTCTCACGGAGGTGAGATATGCACACAGGCGTAATCAGGGAGAAGTTCAAGAAGTCCGAGATCGAAAAAGCGATCAAGGACTACAAAGAGCAGGCTCTCCCCGCAATCGCGACGCATGCAGGCGGACGCTCGGCCATGCTTCTGTTGAATCGCGAGACGGGTGACGCGATCTCGATCGCGATGTACGAAAGCGAGACAGCCGCGAAGGCTTTCGCACCCAAGGCCGAGAAGCTGGTCGAATCGTTCAAGAAATACCAGAGCGGCACCGAGACGCCGAAGCGAGAGCTCTTCGAAATGGTGACCTCGACATTGCTCGAGTCGAAAGCCGTCGTCGAGCGGGGAATCAAGGCCTTCAATGCGCATGACCTCGAAGCGCTGGCGCGTGACGCAGCTCCAGACATCGAGGGCACCGCGCCTGGCGATCAGAAGCTGAAAGGCCCGCAGCAGATCAAAGAGTTCAACCAGAACTTCATCACCGCATTCCCGGACGCGCGCGTAGAGGCGAAACAGATCATCGCGCAAGGCAATCACGTGGTGGTTCAGGGCGTCTTCAGCGGCACGCACAACGGGACGCTCAAGACTCCGATGGGCGATGTGCCCGCCACCGGACGAAAGGTGAAAGGGGAGTTCGTCCAGATCTTCGAGATCGACCGTGGGTTGGTCAAAAAGGATGACCTGCTCTTCGACCAGGTCCAGCTCATGACCCAACTGGGCCTCACCCCGGCGCCCACCCAGCAAGCGGTCAGGGCGAGCCAGTAGAGCAGGTTGATGGGGAGTGGGATCAGGGCCGCGCGGAGCCCTGATCCCCTGTGGGTGTACATTAGTCCGCGTATGGAAACTCAAAAGCTGAGCTTCGAGGATTTCAAGAACATCATCGTCGAGCGGCTCGGATGTGAGCCCGAGCAGGTGACGATGGATGCGTCGTTTCAAGAAGACCTCAACGCGGATTCGCTTGATCTGGTCGAGTTGATCTACGCGTTCGAAGAGAACACAGGTCTGGAGATTCCCGACGAGGACGCGGAAAAGATCACAACCGTCGGCCAGGCGTGGGAGTACATCCAGGAGAAGGCCGGCTCATAGCACAGGCTGGGGCGGCTCCGCTCGCCCAATCTCTTCTCAACCTCCAGCAGAAGATCGGAATTCATTTCCGTGACCCCGGCCTTTTGCTGGAGGCCGTCACTCACAGCTCATTCGCGAATGAAAATCCGTCGGTCTCGCCGCGGGACAACGAGCGGCTCGAGTACCTGGGTGATGCCGTTCTTCAGCTGATTGCGGCGGAATATCTGTACAAGCATCATCCGGGTGCCACCGAGGGTGAGCTGACGCAGACTCGCTCCGCGATGGTGAACACCAACACGCTGGCCCAGCTGGCCGAGCACCTCGACCTGGGCAGCTACCTGTACCTCGGCAAGGGCATCGCAAAAGGCGGCGGACGAAGTTTGAAGTCGCTGCTGGCCAATGCGTTCGAAGCGGTGCTCGGGGCGATCTTTTTGGATGCGGGCTACGACGCCGCTTATCACTACTATCTGACGCTCTATCGCTCCCTGCCGGCGCCGGTGCGAGACGAGAACTTCAAAGGACGTCTCCAGCAGGTGGCGCAGGAGCGTTTCGGTACGACGCCGGTTTATGACAGTGAGGGCGCTCGGGTGGGTAACCGGCGCGAGTACACGTCGGTGGTGTTTGCAGGAGCGGACCCGTTGGGCACGGGCCACGGTGCGAGCAAGCAGGAGGCCGAGCAGGATGCGGCACGGGTGGCGCTCGAGCAGCTGGTCGGTCCTGTGGGCGAGGTGGTTCAGGCCAAGCCGAGGACGCGGCGTGCGTCGCGCAAGCCCAAGCCCGAGCCGCGAATCGAGGCTCCCGCGGAGGTGGTGCCGCTGCCCGCGGCGATCGACGAGCCGGTGCCGGAAACCGTGCCGCGCAGCCGCCAATTCGGGGAACTTATCGAGTAGCCGGCGAATCCGCCCGTCTGGCGTCAGAGCCGCGTAATCCGGGTCCGGCAAAGACCCGTTTGACGCCAAAGGAGCCGAATTCCCGGACCACGTCCCCGGTGAGTTGTGTGTGGGGAACAACTCCAACATCTGCTACTCTCCCCGGACAGTTGTTCCTGAAGTCGCTGCAATTGCTGGGCTTCAAAACCTTTGCCCGGCAGACCGAGATCCACTTTGACGGCGGTGTGACCGCCATCGTCGGCCCGAACGGATCGGGCAAGACGAACATCGTCGACGCCGTGAAATGGGTGCTCGGCTCCGGGCAGGCGCGTGACCTTCGTGGCAAGAAGATGGAAGAGGTCATTTACGCCGGCGGCCAGCGGCGACCGCGTGCTTCGTTTGCCGAGGTGACGATGGTCTTCGACAACAGCCAGGGCCGCCTCCCGGTCGACTATCACGAAGTCGCGATCAAGCGCCGCATCGAGCGCGACAGCGAAAGCGATTACTTCCTGAACGGAACGCGCGTCCGCCGTCGAGACCTGCTGCACCTGCTTTCGTCGACCGGCTTGACCACGGATTCCTACGCGATCATCGACCAGCACGACATCGAGCACATCGTGGTGTGCTCCCCGGCGGAACGCCGCCAGCTGCTCGAAGAGGCGGCGCAGGTCCGCGGAGTCAAGGCCAGGCGACAGGAGGCGGTGCAAAAGCTGCAGGAGCTGGCGGCCAACCTGCTCCGGCTCGAGGACCTGAAGTCCGAGCTCACCCCGCGCCTCGAGGCCCTCAAAGCCCAAGCGGCGGCCGCTAGGGAGGCGGCCGAAGCCACGGCTCGGCTCGAGCTCCTGCGGGGCAGCATCGTGTGGGAGGAGTGGCGTGAGGCCCGTGACGCCCATCGCAAGGCTTCCTCGCAGGCCCAGTCCCTCGAGCGGCGGCTGATCGACGCTCGCGAGCAATCTCGCATCGCCGAGGAGGAATTCCTCGCCGGCCGCTCCGAGATGCAGGCCGCCCAGGACCGCCGCCTGGCCCGCCAGCGCACGCTTGGCACGCTTCGCCTGCAGCACGCAGACGCGCAGCACAAGCTCCAGCTCGCGGAAGAGCGCGCGGCGGGAAAGCTCGCCGTTGCGGAGAATGCGCGCCGCTCCGAAGCTGAAAGCATCACATTGGCGAGCGCTGCGGTTGCGCTCAGAGATCAGCTGCAGGCCGAGCTGAGCGAAGCGGAAACGACCGCAGCCTCGATCGCAGCCCCGGCCGATTCACCCGAACCCGATACAGAGGCCGCTCGCGCCGCCACGAGAGAAGCTGAACAAGCCCGGAAAGCCGCCGCGATCGGAGCCTCAACCCTGGCATCGCTGCGCACCCGCCGCGAGTTTCTGGAAGAGCAGGCTGCCCGAGCTGAAGCGGCGGTCAAGGCTGCCGAGCAAATACCCGAAGTCGAAGCGGCGGTGGCGCAAGACGACGCCGATTTGAAAAATCTCGCCGCATTCAAGGCTGAGCTCGCAGGTCTCGAGACCAGCGGATTGAGCTTGCGCGACGTGATCACGCCAGACGCAGGTTACGAATCGGTGTTGGGACCGCTGCTCGATGCTGCGCTCGTCTATCCGATCGATTCACCGGAGCCACTGCCCGGCTCGCTTTATGAGCACGTTCGTGTCCGTTCGGGTTATGACCACATTGCGAGACGGCTGCTTGGCTCGCTCGTGGTCGGCGCCGGCGATGTCACGGCGCTTCAAGCGCGCCGCGACGAGCTGCAGCAGCGAATCGGCGAGCTCGACGGGGTCGCCGGCCGAAGCGCGCGAGCACGCGATCGCCTCGCGACGTTGCGCGCATCCGCGGCCGAAGCAAACCGCTCCGCTGAAACCGCACGCCTGCTGCAAGCAGCTCGCGAAGCCGAGCAGGCACAAATCGAAAAGATCTCCGAGCTTGAAGCCGCCGCGGCCGCAGCGCAAGACCGCGCGCAGAAGCTGAATGCCGATCTCGAAGAGCGGATCCGCGAGCTGGCCGACCAGCGTGCGGCCTACCAGCAGCGCGAGATGTGGCGTGAGCGCGTCGAGTCGCTGCGGCGTCAAGTGGTGGCTGTCGATGAGGACGTCAAACGCCTACAACAGACGATCGCGGAACGCACCGAGCAGGCGAGGCTGGCAGAAGCAGCGGCGCAAGCTGCCGAAACCGGACTGCCCGAGCTGCGTCAAGCGGCCACCGCAGCGCGCGAAGCACTTGCCGCAGCCGAGCACGATTCCCCCGAGGACGAGGCCGAGATGGCCGAGACCGCTCGCAAGCTGGTCGCGCTCGAAGAAGCCCGCATCGATGGGCGGCTCAGGGTCGGAAACCTTGAAGGCAATCTCGAGCTGATCACGCGCGAGGCGGAACTGCTGGCCGCGCGCATGGAGGAGATCCGCTCGCGGATGCCGGACGGCGTCGCGCCGGAGGAGGTGCCGGGCGGTAAAGCCAGAGAGCGTGAGATGCGAGCCCTCGAGCGCAGGCTCGATGAGATCGGCCCGACCAACGCACTGGCGGAATCAGAATGCCGCGAGCTCGAAGAGCGCTACACAAATCTTGCGAGCCAGCTGGAGGACATCACCGCGGCGCGCGCCGACCTGGAGACACTGATCGACAAGCTC
>DATLKH010000067.1:0-5456 GCA_035538475.1 Candidatus Dormiibacterota bacterium
AGCGTTCACCGCCTCTTCGTTCGCCGCATTCAGCACCGCGGGATGACCGCCACCCGCGCCGGCCGCCTCTCGGGCGAGGCGGACAGCCGGGAAGCGCGCGACGTCGAGCGCGTGAAACTCGAGGCCGCTCAGCTCGCCGACGTTGGTGGGCGGCACGGCGTCAGGCAGGCGGTCGGGATAGGCAAGCGCGACCGCGATCGGGAGGCGCATGTCCGGCCGGCCGAGCTGAGCTTTGATCGAACCGTCGACGAACTCGACCATAGAGTGCACGACGCTCTGGGGATGGACGACCACGTCGATCGAATCCAGAGGGAGCCCGAACAGGTGGTGTGCCTCGATGATCTCGAGCCCCTTGTTCATCAGCGTCGCTGAATCGACGGTGACCTTCGGTCCCATCGACCAGCGTGGATGGTCGAGCGCTTGCTCGACGGTCACGTTGTCGAGGTCGAGCTCTTGCCTGGCCCAAAACGGGCCGCCGCTCGCGGTGATGATCAGCCGCCTGACGTTGGCGCGGTCCTCGCCCCACAGGCACTGCCAGATGGCGCTGTGCTCGCTGTCGATGGGCCGAACCCCGCGGCCGGCCGCGGCCCTCATGACCAGCGCGCCGCCGATCACCAGCACCTCTTTGGTGGCGAGCGCCACATCCTTGCCCGCTTCCAGCGCTGCGAGGGTGCAGGACAGGGCCCGCGCACTCGGGATTGCGACCACCACCAGGTCGCACTGGGAATCTGTGACCATCGCCTCGACTCGCCGGTCGAAATCCGGATCGCCGGCGCGTCCGTGCACGATGTGTTCAGCCTGGCGGGTGGTGGAGCGAGCTCCCTCCGTGATCCCGAACAGCTTGAAGCGCTCGGGATTCCGATCGATGACGTCGAGGGTCTGCCGGCCGATGGAGCCGGTCGCGCCGATCACGGCAACGTTGAGCGGCCGCGGCATCAGATCAGCTGGAACATCGAGAGATAGAAGTAGACGAGGATCGGAGGGAAGAGGATCGAGTCGATTCGATCGAGCACGCCGCCGTGTCCGGGAATCAGATTTGACGAGTCTTTGACCTCGGCAATCCGCTTCATCTGAGATTCGACGACGTCGCCCAGCTCGGCGCTGGTGCCGATCAAGAATCCGAGAACGACGGCGTGGATCGGCGACTGACCCAGGACCATCGATGCACCGATCAGCATCACGCCAATCGATCCGATCACGCCTGCGATGGCGCCCTCCACCGTCTTGTTCGGGCTGATGCTGTTGAAGAACGGATGGCGTCCCATGCGGCTGCCCACCAGGAGCGCCGCGGCGTCGCTCACCACGACCGCGAAAATCGTGAACAAGGTCCAGATCAAGCCGTTCGGCTTGGACGTGTAGATCAGCAAGTAGTAGTTGAACGGCATGCCGATGTAGAGCGCGCCGGCAAGACCCATCGCCCACCGGCTCAGCCCCTGCCGGCGTCCTGGCAGAAAGAGGAATGCCGCAAGCCCTCCCACCAGGACCAGCGAAAGGACGAGCGTGACGTCGACCTGCTTCAGGATGGTGCCGCTGAAAGCAAAAAATGCACCGAGCGGATATAAGAGCCAGGCCGGTGCGCGCGAGCCCATGTGATCGGACAGACCGACGAACTCGTAGAGCGCGAGTCCACCGATCAGCAGCACCAGGATGTAGACCCCCCACAGCCCGACGAGGACGAGGCCGATCACCAGGGCCAGCATCACGAAGGCGGTGAGGATGCGGACCATGAGCCGGCTTGGCTTCCAACCCGCGAGCGAAGCGTTGCGCGTCGTCAACTCGCGATGACCTCGTTCGACGGGCGTGCGCCAAACCGCCGCACCCGCGTGGCGTAATCGGCAAGCGCGGCTTCGAGATCTTTGCGATCGAAGTCGGGCCAGAGCGTCTCGGTCACGTACATCTCGGAGTACGCGCTCTGCCAGAGCAGGAAGTTGCTCACGCGGTGCTCACCCGCGGTGCGGATGATGAGATCGGGGTCGGGCAGTCCGGACTGGTACATGCGCGACGAGATCGTCGCCTCGTCGACCGCGTTTGCGTGAATCCCATCCTTGATCAGTGCGCGCACCGCGTCGACGATCTCCGCCCGTCCTCCGTAATTGAGACAAACGTTCAGGACACCGTTGGTGTTATTCGCCGTGCGGGCCATCGCTTCCTCGATGCGCTCGATCATGCGCGGGGACAGGCCTTCTCGGCGACCGCTGACCACGATCCGCACGCCTCGCCGGTGCATCTCGTCGATCTCGCGCTGCATGGTCTCGTGAAACAAGCGCATCAGGGCGCGCACCTCGGCCCGCGGACGAGACCAGTTCTCGGTCGAGAAGGCGTAAACGGAGAGGGTGTGGATGCCGAGGTCCTCGCATGCCTGGAGCGCTCGCTTGATCGCGCGCACGCCCTGGCGGTGGCCGTAGCTCACCGGCCGGCGTTGACGCCGGGCCCAGCGGCCGTTGCCGTCCATGATGATGCCGATGTGGCGGGGAACCTGGTTGTCCAAACTGCTGAAAGAGTACCCACAGTGCGGGCCTAGGCCGGATTCACTCCGGCCGTCACCGGGCCTGACTGCGACACCTCCAGGCGGGATGCGCCATGGGGGGGCCCGCGGGGGGATCCTGATCCCCCCGCGCTTTTACACCTCCATCACCTCGTGCTCCTTCCGGTTCGCCAGTTGGTCCACCCTCTCGATCTGAGTTTCGGTGATCTTCTGAAGCCGAGCCGTGGCGCGCTTCGATTCGTCTTCCGCCACCTCGCCCTGCTTTTGCATCGACTCGATGCGGTGCAGCTCGTCCCGCCGCACGTTGCGGATCGCAACCCGAGCTTCTTCAGCCTTCTGGCGCACCAGCTTGACGTACTCGCGTCGCCGTTCTTCGGTCAGAGGTGGAATCGGAACCCGGATCACCTGGCCGTCGCTCGCCGGATTGAAACCCTGCTCACTGGTCCGCAGCGCCTTCTCCACCGCTCCGATCTGACTCTTGTCGTAGACCTGGACGACCAGAAGGCGCGGTTCGGGCGCACTGATCTGTGCCAGCTGGTTGAGGGGCGTCGGCGTCCCGTAGTACGGCACCATCATCCGGTCGATCAGCGCCGGGTTGGCCCGCCCGGTGCGGATGTGCGTCAGCTCCGAGCCGAAGTGCTCGACCGACTTCGCCATCTTCGTCTCGGCCTCGCGCAGGACTGGGTCGATCATCGGCTCACCTGGCCGCCCCGGCACCGACCAAGGTGCCGATCTCCTCGCCCAACACCACGCGCTCGATATTGCCAGGTGTCAGCAGGTTGAAGACCACGATTGGAACGTCGTTGTCCATGCACAGCGTCAGGGCTGTGTTGTCCATGACCTCGATGCCGCGATTCAAGACTTCGAGATACCCAAGCCGCTCGAACTTCGTGGCCGTCGGATCGCGCTTTGGATCGGCGGTATAGACACCGTCGACCTTGGTCGCCTTGAGAATCACGTCTGCCTCGATCTCCACGGCGCGAAGCGCCGCGGTGGTGTCGGTCGTGAAATAAGGATTGCCTGTTCCGGCGGCCAGAATCACGACGCGTCCTTTCTCCAGATGACGGACCGCACGCCGCCTGATGTACGGCTCGGCGACCTGCGGCATCTGGATGGCGGTCATCGTGCGCGCAGGGATGCCCGCGCGTTCCAGCGCGTCCTGCACCGCCAGGGCATTGATCACGGTCGCAAGCATGCCCATGTAGTCGCCGGTGGCGCGATCGAAGCCGAGCTCGGTCGCAGCCAATCCGCGGAAGATGTTGCCTCCACCGATCACCAGCGCAACCTGCACGCCCATCTGGAGCACACGCTTGATCTGGGCGGCGATCGTTTCGACGGTCTGGAGATCAATGCCGTAATCGCGGCTCCCGCCAAGCGCTTCACCGCTCAGCTTGAGCAAAACGCGGTTGTATTTCGGCGACCGGTCTCCTATCTCGATCAGCTCTCTCTGATGTTAAATCGCGCGAATCGGCGCACGGTGATGTTCTCCTGCAGCTTGGAGATGTGCTCCGAGATGAGTTCCTGCACCGTCAGCTTGGGTTCGCGGAAGTACTGCTGCTCCAGCAGGCAGCTGTGCTTGAGAAAGTCTTCGACCTGGCTCTCGACGATTCGCGGAATCACCTTCTCGGGCTTGCCCTCCTGCCGAGCTTTCGACTCATAGATCTCGCGCTCGGTGACCAGCACCTCGTCGGGCACGTCTTCGCGGGAGACCCAGCGGGCGTCGAAGCCCGCGACCTGAAGCGCCAGCTCTTTTGCCAGCTTGCGGAACTCCTGGCCTTTCGCGACGAAGTCGGTCTCGCAGTTGACCTCGATGAGCACGCCGACCTGAGGCGGGTAATCGGGCGCCGTGCTGTGCAGGTACGCCTCGACCACTCCCTGCCCGGTGGCGCGGCCCGCGCGCTTGCCGGCCTTCGCGATTCCCTTCTCCCGCAGGATCGTGAACGCCTTGTCCAGATCGCCGCCCGCCTCTTCGAGCGCGTTCTTGCAGTCCATCATGCCCGCGCCCGAGATCTCGCGGAGCTTCTTGACCAGGTCCAGGCTCACCGCCATCAGCGGGCTTCCTCGTCATCGATTCCGCGGCCGATGAACTCCTCCTCCGATACGGTCGGCAGGTAGTCCTCTTCGTCCTCGAGGTATTCCTCGATCTCCTCGTACCGAGGCGTCTCCAGGAACTCGCGCTCCTCGACTTCGGGCAGGATCTCACCGCGTGCGGCAGCCTCCTGGCGACCTTCCTGGCACGCGTCGGCGATCTTCGACGTCAACAGCTTCACGGCGCGTATCGCGTCGTCGTTGCCCGGAATCACGTAGGTGATCTCGTCCGGATCGCAGTTGGAGTCGGTGATCGCGACCACCGGAATCTTCAGCCGGTTGGCCTCGGTCACCGCGATGTGCTCCTTGCGCGGATCGACCACGTAAAGGGCGCCCGGCAACCGCTTCATGTCCGCGATGCCGTCGAAGTGGAACATCAATCGGTCGAGCTCGTCCTGCAGACGCTTGGCTTCCTTCTTCGGCATCTGCTCGAACTGGCCTTCTTGCTGCATCTTGCGGAGCTCCTGCAGGCGCTCGATTCTCTTTTTCACCGTGCTGAAGTTGGTCAGCATGCCACCCATCCAGCGGCGGTTGACGAAGTACATGCCGCAGCGGGCGGCTTCTGTCTGAATCGTTTCCTGGGCCTGCTTCTTGGTGCCGACGAAGAGCACCGGGCGCCCACTCGCAGCCACGCTGCGCGTGAAATCCCACGCGTCATCGAGCAGCCTGACCGTCTTCTGCAGGTCGATGATGTGGATGCCGTTGCGGGCGGTGAAGATGTACGTCTTCATCTTTGGGTTCCAGCGGCTGGTCTGGTGACCGAAATGCACACCGGCTTCCAGCAGCTGCTTCAAAGTCACTTGAGCCACGATGCGATTACTCCCGTTCTTCTTCCGCCCGGTTCACGCCTCACCACGCCCCGGCGTTGTAGCCGGGGTCCCCG
>DATLKH010000068.1:0-4757 GCA_035538475.1 Candidatus Dormiibacterota bacterium
GCCGCCTCCGGCACATCGCCTATGCAGGAGGCTGGAAGAAATTCGAACCACTCTGGGATCTGCTCATCCGCAGCCGGCAGGTCCTGCACGCGCTCCCTGTGCTGGAAGCGATTTTGAGCGCCGGCCGGACTCACCCAAGCATCTCCGCGACCGTCGCAGCGATCGACCCGTCAGCCACCGCTTAACAGGCTGGGTTGGCAAGCGCTCGATGGAACTCGAAAATCCCTCTCAAAACCCGGAGGGAAACATGAAACAAAAGACAGCCGTGGTCACTCAGCTGTACCGGCTCAACGTCGAGCCGAAGGTGGTCGATCAGCTCGCGAAGTTGTCCGCCCGCACCGGCGAACCGAAGAGCCGCCTCGCGCGCCGCCTGTTCACGGAAGCGGTCATGGGTTTCAAGCCGGCGAAATCACGAAACGGCGCGAAGGCGTAGGGCCTCAGGCCACCGGGGTTCGGGGCTCCACGCGCGCGTACATGTCGTCGATCACCTCGGCATATTTCTGCGAGACGACACGCCGCTTGAGCTTCAAAGCTGGTGTGACTTCTTGCGTCTCGGGCGTCCACTGACCCGGCAAGATCGTGAACCGCTTGATCCCCTCCGCCCGCGAAACGTGGCGGTTGCATTCATCTATGGCCTTTTGAACCTCGGCCCGAACCGCCGGGTGCTCAACGAGCTCAGCCATCGAACTGAAGACAATGCCGTTTTTGCGCGCCCACACCGGCGTGTAGTCAGGGTCGAGCACGATCAGCGCGGTCAAATAAGGCCGGCGATCGCCGATCACTGCCGCCTGCCCGACCAGCGGGCTGTTCATCAACAGCGCCTCGAGGTTTGCGGGCGAGATGTTCTTGCCGCTGGCAGTGATGATCAGCTCCTTTTTGCGATCGATGATTTTCAGATAACCATCAGCATCCATCTCACCGATATCCCCAGTGTGCAGCCACCCGTCCGGATCGATCGTTTCAGCGGTCTTGTCTGGATCCTTGTAGTAACCCTTCATCACATTGCCGCCGCGGACCATGATCTCGCCGTCCTCGGCGAGCTTGACCTCGACGCCGGGATCCGCGATCCCCACGGTTCCGTTCCTGGTCCGGTCGTACGGGTTGTAACTGGCGCCGACCGTGCATTCGGTCATGCCCCAGCCCTCCCACAGCTTGATGCCGAGCGCCTGGAAGAACTCGATGATCTCGGGATTGATAGGGGCGGCTCCCGTGATCCCGTAATCGAGCTCGTCGAGCCCAAGCTTCGTCCGAAGCGCCATCCACACCGGACGGGCGCGGTCGGCCGCCTCGAGCAGTTCGGACGGAGGCTCTTGTCCCGCCTGCTGCAGCCTCACCAATTTCCGGCCGACCTCAATTGCCTGCAGGACCGCGGCGCGTCGCTCCGGCTCGGGATCGGACTGAATCGCGGCCATCACTCCCGCCTGGAGCTTCTCCCAGACCCTCGGCACTCCGATGAGCGCCGTGGGTCTGATCTCGACCGCATAGGCCACAAGCTGCGTCGGATCAGGGCAGAAGCCGACCATCATCTGCTGCCGGATCGCGTTGTGATGTCCCACGAAACGCTCGAACGTATGCGCAAACGGCAAATAGGACAGGTGGCGAGACTGGAACGCACGTCCTTCCAGATAGCGATCGATCGACTCCGCCATCCAGCAGAGATTTCGATGCGACTGCATCACCCCCTTCGGGGGACCAGTCGTGCCCGACGTATAGATCAGGGTTGCGAGGTCGTCCGGCGTGACCTTTCGCCATTCCTCGAACGCAGCCGGGTCACGTTCGTCTTCTTCGGCGCCGCGAGCCAGCAATGCATCCCAGCTGGTGACCCAATCGTCGAGCGTCACGCCGGCTGTCTCGATGACGACGACATGTCGCATGTCGATCAGCCGGTCGCGGATGGATTGAAACTTCGCCAGGAAACCTGCGTCTTCCAGAATCGCAACGGTTGCCTCGCAGTGATTGGCGATGTACTCGATCTGCTCCGGCGCGAGCGTGTTGTAGACGCTCACCGCGGTGCCGCGCGCGTGCATCGCTGCCAGGTCTGCAATCAAATGCCCCGGCCGGTTGCGGGTCATGATCAACGCGAACTCGCCCGGCCGGAATCCAATCGCTTTCAATCCAGCAGTTGCCTTGCGCACTTCTTTGCGGTACTCGCTCCACGTTCGCGAGTGCCAGGTGCCGCTCGAGTCCTTCCATCTGTGCGCTTCGAGGTCGTGTGCAGCGCTGCAGGCGGCCTCGAAATTTGTCAGGGCCGTCTTGCCGTGGATCGTCGCATCGATCTCCGATCGCTCGGCCGTCACGTCCCGCGCCATGCTCAGGAATACACTACTCGGAGGTGGTGGTGGGAGCCTGATTTACGTTCGATCGCGCCGATCGATCGTCACTCTGCTGGCGGCGGGGACGATGTGCGCGGCCGCCTTTACCGCGCTCACGGTCATCGCATTCCGCACTTCTGGCGCGGATCTTGCCGGCTTCGCATTGGCCTCAGGGGCGTTCGCGGCAGTGATCGTTGCCGCGTGGAGCGGACGGAGACTCCGCCGCTGGCCACCTGGCCGCCTGGCATTGTTTCGCGACCGGCTTCTGGTCATCCACGGCCGTCACGAGATGGGCGCAGTCTGGTCGAGCATGGAAACGGTGACCCTGGCGGCCCCGCACGCGTGGCCGGATCTGCACCTCACCGATCGTTTGACCATCCGACTGAAGAAGGCGCGGCCTCTGACCTTCAAGCCCGCCGTCTTCGGCCTCGAGCCCGCAGCCTGTCGCGACCTCATCCTGAGGCTTCGCGACGACCCCGAGCTGCGGGCCAGGCTGCCGGAATTCGACTCGCTTCGTGACCTGGCGATCTCGCCGGTCGTAGCCGGTGAGCTCATAGAACCACGCCTGTAAGCTCGGCCGAGCGATCATGATCGCCGCAGTGACTTCGACCAAGGCCCGCGACTTCCTCGACCTGGCCGACCTGGACCGTCAAGAGCTGCGCCGGGTGCTCGACCGGGCACACGCGATCAAGGCCGGCACTTGGAAGGAGAAGCCGCTGACGGGCAGGCACATCGCGATGTTGTTTCAAAAGCCCTCCCACCGGACTCGGGTCTCGTTTGAGGTGGGAATCGCCAGGTTGGGTGGAACGACCACCACGTTGACCGAGCAGGACGTCCAGCTCGGGGTGCGGGAATCGGTCGAAGACGCAGCCCGGGTGCTCGATCGCTACGTCGACGGCGTCGTGGCCCGGATGCGATCCCATGAGGACCTGCTGAAGCTTGCGCGCGCCTCCCAAAAGCCGGTGATCAACGGGCTCACCGAGCGTTCCCATCCCTGCCAGATCCTCTCGGACCTGATGACGATCGAGGAAGCGCGTGGCGCGCTCAACCGGCAGAGGGTCGTCTTCATCGGCGACGGCAACAACATCGTCAACTCGCTGATCGATGCGACCGAGCTCACGGGTCTGATGCTCACGGTGGTGACCCCGCCAGGCTTCGAACCGAAGGTAAGGGCTCACGGCGTCACCATCACCAATGAGCTTCCGCCCCTGGCGAGCGCGAGTGTCATCTACACCGACGTGTGGACGTCCATGGGTCAGGAGGGTGAGCGCGAGGCGCGGCGCCAAGCATTCGCGGTCTATCAGGTGAACCAGCGGTTGATGAGTCAAGCGCCCAACGCCGTGTTCATGCACTGTCTGCCGGCGCATCGCGGCGAGGAAGTCACCGACGAAGTGATCGACGGACCGCAGTCGATCGTCTTCGACCAGGCGGGGAACAGGCTTTATGCGCAGATGGCACTGCTCGCGGAGCTGCTGGCCGCATGAACATCATCACGCAGTTCGTGCTGCAGCTCGCAGAGGTCTGGCGGCATGTTTCGCCGCTGGAGATCATCGATGTAGCAGTCGTCGCATTCGTTCTCTATCAATTGCTGCGGCTGCTGCGTGGAACGCAGGGCATTCAAATCCTCGTCGGCTTGGTCCTACTCGTGGTGGTAGGTGTGGTCTCGTCGACATTTAACCTCTTGCTGCTTTCGTGGTTGTTTCGCAACGCGACCTT
Source organism: Candidatus Dormiibacterota bacterium (assembly GCA_035538475.1). Lineage (GTDB taxonomy): Bacteria > Chloroflexota > Dormibacteria > Dormibacterales > Dormibacteraceae > 40CM-4-65-16. The sequence continues at coordinate 4,029 of DATLKH010000068.1, forward strand.
CTACATCGTGATCGCGGTGATCGTGATGTTCCAGCTGGAGCTGCGGCGCGCATTGGACCAACTTGGGCGCATCGGCCGGATCGGCCGGCCGCTGTCGCGATTCACCGCCAAGCAGTACAACCAAGCGATCTCCGAAGCCATCCGCGCGGCCGAACGTTTGAGCAGCCAACACACGGGAGCGCTGATTGCCTTTGAGCGCGACGTCGGGCTCGAGGACTATGCGGCGACCGGAGTGCGGATCAACGGTGAGATCTCAGCCGAAATGCTGGAGTCGATCTTCTATCCCAACTCTCCGCTGCACGACGGCGCCGTGGTCGTTCGCGGCAATCGCGTCATCGCTGCCGGGTGCCTGTTGCCGCTGCCCGAGGAGGGATCCGTCAAAGAGCGGCTCGGAACGCGGCACCGCGCTGCGCTGGGGCTGTCGTTGGCCTCCGACGCGCTCGCGCTCGTAGTCTCGGAGGAAACCGGCAACATCTCGGTCATCGAGGAAGGCAAGATCTCCCGCAACTTAGATCCCGACTCGCTGCGGCGCCGAATCGCTCTGAAGATCGCTTCACAGAACGGCAACGGACTGTCCCGCTTCAGGATGCGCAGATGAGCTGGCGCATCATCACCGAGGACTGGAGGATCAAGCTGCTCGCGCTCGGGCTTGCGGTCCTGATGCTCGGCGCGGTGGCGTTTTCGCAGAACCCGCCGACGGCCAGGTCGCTCAGCGTCACCTTGAACTAC
>DATLKH010000069.1:0-2886 GCA_035538475.1 Candidatus Dormiibacterota bacterium
ATCCAGATTCAGAGCTCGCGCGCGCCGCCAATCAAAAGACGATTCGAGTCAACAGCCTGCATCACCAGGCGGTCAAAGAGGTCGCCCAGCAGCTCAAGCCGACTGCGCGCGGGGAGGACGGCACTATCGAGGGCATTGAGACCAGCGACGGAATGGTGGTCGCGGTGCAGTGTCATCCGGAGGAGCTCGCGGACGATCTGACCTGGGCGCGAAATCTTTTCGAGCGTTTCGTCACTCGGGCTCGAGCTTCAGCGTCAGGATCTGGAAAGGCCTGAGATCAACCTCGAGCGAGGTCTCATGGCGCTCGCGTTCGAGAAGGTCGCATACGACGACACGGTGAGCGGGCAGTGAGGTCTTGATGCGCGTCCGGCACGGCCGGCCCCACGCTTCGTAGAGACGCACGATCGTGGCATCGGAGTCTTCAGCTCTCTTGATCGTGTCGACGACGACCTGTGACGTGTCAACGCTGATCAATGAGCGCGAGGCCCGATCCTCCAGTCCACAACGAACAAGTCGCAACGGTGCGTTGAGGTCTTCCGCGGCTTCGATCACACCGGCCTCTCGAAAGTCGCCCGGATGCGGCATCAGGCCGTAAGTGAATCGATGCCATCCGCGATCGGCGGTGGGATCGGGGTGCGTCGGAGCGCGCAGCAGCGACAGGCGCATCGTCGATCCGTGGATGTCATAGCCGTGCTTGCAGTCGTTGAGCAGCGCGACGCCGTAACGCGGCTCACCCAGGTCGGCCCAGCGCTGGGCGCAGACTTCGAACATCGCTTTCGCGCGGCTCGTCTCGTCGTGGGTCGGGCGGGTCACATGCCCGAACTGGATTTCGTACGTCGCCTCCCGGGCGCTCACGCCGACCGGGAATGCGGCTTTGAGCAATTTGTGGTCTTCGTGCCAGTCGACGTCGGTCTGGAACCGGAACACGCGCGAACCCGCGTCCAGCGAGATTCGCTGGACGAGCTTCGAGCGGCCGAACTCTCGCGTCATCTCCACCACCGCTCGCAGCCCGGTCCGCTCCAAGACTTTGAGCTCCGTCAAACCGGTCAGCTCTTCGAATGAATCGCGATAAGTGACGTCGATGTCCCATGCGTCCCAGTTCTTCGGGTTGTCGTCGAACAGCTGGAGCAGATTTCCGGGGCCGGTCAGCACCTCACGTCCGGCCTGCTTGTCGAAGACCGATGTCAGTAAGCCGCGGTCGTCCCATTCGATCCGCAGCAGATCGTTCTCGATTCGGTCTTCGGAGGCGGTTACGAGCTGCTCGAGGCGAACGCCCACCTCTTCGCTCTGTACAGCCCAACCGCACGGCGGCACCTCGGCCACCATGTAAATCCCTCCGGCCTCGACGACTTCGCGTCGCCGGTGTGAGGTGCAGTTGAAGGCCGCGATCTGCTGACCGTCGCCGCCAATCGCGACAATCGCACGACCGGCGATCCCCAACGCCGTACGTGTCACCTGCGACAGATCGCGATTGGCGTCTTCGTAAACCCAGTCGATGCTCGAGCCCGGCAGGATGTCGTGGAACTGGTTGAGCAGAAGAGTCTTCCACGCCGCTTCGAGCTCTGCGGCCGGATAGTCGCCGGAAGCGACCGACCACATCTCCGCCTCGCGCAGCGCTTGCTGGGCCAGGCGGTTGAGCAGCTTGGTGCGCGCCTGGCTGGTGTAAGTGCCTCGGTGCAGCTCGAAATAAAGCTCGCCTGATTCCGTCGCCAGGTCGTGGGACTCAGCTGCGGCGGTCTCGAAGAATTCCGCCGCACGTCCCATCAAGATGCCAAAGTGCTGTGCCGCTTCGATCATCTCCGCTTGCGGCCCGCCACCTCCGTCACCCCAGCCAAACAGGTACAGCGAGCGATTCGAACGGCCCGCGTCTTTGTAGTTGCGCACGCTGTACTCGAGCTGCTCGGGGGTGAGGAGTCCGTTGTAGGTATCGGCGGGTGGGAAATGCGTGAAAACCCGAGTGCCGTCTATTCCCTCCCACATGAATGTGTGATGCTCGGGTGGATTGGTGTCGTTCCACGAAAGCTTTTGCGTGAGGAAGTAATCGCACCCTGCGTCTTTGATCAGCTGCGGCAGATTTCCCGGATAGCCGAACACGTCGGGCAGCCACACGATCCTGGTCTCGTATCCGAACTCGCGCATGAAGAATCGCTTTCCGTGCAGCATCTGCCTGACCAGGGCTTCGCCCGACGGGAGGTTGCAGTCCGCCTCCACCCACATCGCTCCGACGGGCTCCCACTGGCCCGCAGCGACTTTCTCTTTGATCCGCGCGTAGAGATCCGGATAGGTTTCCTTGATCCATTCGTACTGCGCAGGCTGCGAAGCGGCAAAGACGAAATTCGGGTATTCGTCCATCAGCTCGACCTGGGTCGACCAGCTTCGCGCGCATTTGCGCTTGCCCTCGCGGAGCGGCCACTCCCACGCCGTGTCGATGTGCGCGTGCCCGACCGCGATGATGGTGTGCTCTCCGAAGTCCAGCCGGTCGCCGGTCTGCGGGATTTTCTCCAGCAGCATCAGCTCGGCCTGGCGCAAGACAAAAGCGGGCTCGGTCGAGGTGCGTAAGGCGATCATCGACGCGGCCGGTTTTTCACCGGACTCCGCCGCCCTCGGGTTCGCGGCCGCTTCCAGATAGAAATCGACCTCGCCCTCGCCGACGGGCAGCCAGCGATGATTCGGATCGACTCCGCGCCACGGCCGGCCGTCCTTCCACGCGAGTGCTTCACAGGTGAATCCGGTCGGCCCATCGAAACCAAGATCGAAGACGGCCGCGACCTCGCGACCGCGCCATTCATCCGGCACTCGGCCATGAACGTGAAACCACATGGTGCTCCAGGGCGGGCCCCATGCCTCGCCGATCTGGAACGGTATGTAGTCGCCGCGAACGGCCTC
>DATLKH010000070.1:0-12612 GCA_035538475.1 Candidatus Dormiibacterota bacterium
GATCCGACCTGAGTGTCCGCATTCAGCACGACCACGTCGTGCACGCCGAGCTCGGCGGCAGCGATCTGAGCCTGCACCGTCACAATGCCCTGGCCCACCTCGGCGGCTGCACAGTGCACCTCGACGCGCGGCTTGCCGCCAGACACGAAAAGGCGGACTCGGGCGGTCGAATAATCGTTGAACCCTTCCGAGTAGCCGATGTTCTTGAAACCGGCGGCGTAGCCGATGCCACGCTTCACGCCTTCACCGTGGGTCGTATTGGAGACGCCGCCTGGAAGACTTCTGATATCCGCCCCACCCCCGCCCTCCCCAGGCAAGCCGGCGAGGGGGAAACTCCGCACTCGGCGCAGCAGTTCTGCGACCGGGACTGGCCCGTCGATCGCCTGTCCCGTGATCGTCTCGCTGCCTGTCTCGAGCGCATTCTTGATCCGCAAATCAACTGGATCCATTCCGAGCGCGGCTGCGAGCTTGTCCATCTGCGCCTCGTGCGCGTAGCAGTTCTGCACCGAACCAAACCCGCGCATCGCGCCGCACGGCGGATTGTTGGAGTAGACCACGATGCCGTCGATCGTTGCATTCGGACACTTATACGGCCCCACCGCGAAGCAGCTGGCATTGGCGATCACCGCTGTCGAGCTCGATGCATAGGCCCCACCGTCGAGCAGGATGCGGGCCTTGACGTACACGAGCGTGCCGTCGCGATCCGCGCCGTGCTCGTACGTGAGCTTTCCAGGATGGCGGTGGACGTGGCCGACAAACGACTCCGACCTCGAATACGAGATCTTCACCGGGCGGCCGGTCTTCAAGGCGAGCAGGCACGCGTGCGCCTGCATGGAAAGATCCTCGCGCGCACCGAACGCGCCGCCGATGCCCGACATCGTCAATCGAACCTTTTCAGGCGCCAGGCCGAGGATGCTCGCCAGCTGCTGCTGGTCGACGTGCAGCCACTGCGTCGCGATGTGGAGATCGACTCCGCCCTGACCGTCGGGGATTGCAAGTCCTGACTCGGGACCGAGCGGCGCCTGGTCTTGCATGCCGATCTCGTACTCGCCGCGGACGACGATGTCCGATCGCGCGTTTTGATCACCGCGTCTGATCTTCACGTGACGGGTCACGTTGCCATCCGGGTGAAGCTTGGGTGCATCCGGCGACAGCGCCTGCTCGGGGGTTGCGATCGGCTTCAAGACCTCGTAGTCGATGCGCACCTTTTCCGCGGCGCGCCGGGCTTGCTCGAGCTGATCGGCCGCAATCAACGCCACGGCCTCGCCCCAGTACCGAACCACATCGGAGGCGAGCACCGGCTGGTCCTGGATATCGAGACCGTAAAGCTTGCTGCCGGGCACATCACGATGCGTCAGCACCGCATGCACCCCTGGCATGCGTTCGGCTTCCGACGCGTCGATCGCAGCGATACGCGCGTAGGGATGAGGGCTTCGTACGGTGAAGCCCCACAACATCCCTTCGACGTACAGGTCGGACGAATAAATGAAGTTGCCCCGAACCTTGGCCGGTCCGTCGGGCCGGCGCGCGCTCTGTCCGATCACTTGATCACCAGGCAAGTCCCGCATCGGGCGCGTCATCGCGCGTCACCGTGCCCTCGATCAACCCATAAGGCCGGTCTGCTGCGTAGAAGACCTCGTTCTCATTTGTGATGCCGAACGGCGACAGATCGACTTCGAAATGGTGCTTGTTCGGCATCGACATGCGGATCTCGGCGACTTCGGGGCGCGACTCCAGGACCGCTTGGCCCATCGCAAAGAGCGTCTGTTGCAGCGAGAGGCTGTGCTCCTGCGCGAACTTCTCGATCAACAGACGCCGCACCTCATGATGCAGCTGCTTCCAATCCGCATCTGTGACGGTGTATCTCCAGCGCGCGATCACCGAGGTGGCCAGGATTCGGTCGGTTGTTTCGGACAGGGTAGTAAAGCGGTCTTTGATGTAGCCGTGAAACTCCGAGCCGGCCGATTTGAGAACCACCAGGTCCGCGATCCCGGCCACCACCCAGGCCGCGTCGTCTGTGCAGGTCACGCTGGCCGTGCGTTTCTCCGGACCGTGCCGGACGAAAGCGTGATTGCTGACGCGGTCCCAATGATGTTCCTCGATTCCGACTCGCGCCCGATAGACGGGTGCGAACTCGGCCACGAAATGACGGGCGAGCCGGTGGGCGAAGTCTTCGATCTCACCGATCCCATCGGCGGCAAACGCGAAGACGGTGTTCTTTTGCGTGTCCGTAGGCACGATGTGGCGGTTGTCCCCGGTTCGGTGTGCCGCTTCGAAGTCACCGGCGAGGGCGATGCTGACATTCAAGTCCTTGATTTCATGCGGGCTGCTGGATTTGGTGACTCGGACCACGTGCGTTTCAGACTTTCCGTACTGGTTGTCGCCGAGCACGATTGGCATCGTCAGGTCCCCCGATAGGTGGTGTAGCCATAAGCGCTCAGCAAAACCGGAAGGTGCAGATGGCCTTCGTCGTAAGTGAACACCACCGAGATCGTCGGATAAAAAGCGCTCAATCCGGATCGCTCGAAGTAAGGCTGGGTTTCGAACTCCAACCGGTACTCGCCAGGCTCGAGCTCGTCATCGGTCATCTGCCGCACCCGACCGTCCGAGTCGGTCACCGCCTCCCCCACCTCCTTCCACTCGCCGCCGGGCTCGCGCCTTTCGAGCTTCACGGCGAGGCCCGCGGCAGGAGTGCCGCGCATCGTGTCGAGAACGTGGGTCGAGATGCTCATCAGGTGACGAGCGCCTTCAACCGAAGACGCGTGATCTTGCGCTGCTCTTCGGCTGCCACGCGCAGCTCGGCCGCGGCGTCGTTGTTCATGCGCCCGCGAAGCGACGCCAGGATGTCGGCGGCACTGCGACCGCTGGCGGCAATCAAGAACACGTGCCCGAAACGCTTTTCATATTCGCGATTCTCGATCGACAGCGCGACCAGCGTCTCGGGTTCAGCCTGGGCGACGCGGCCTTGCTCTCGGGCTGAGGCCGCGGGAGCGTGCCGGCCTCGTTCTCCGATTCGAGGATGCGCCTCGAATGCCGCGAGCCATTCCACATCACTGATGTCCGACCAAGCCGATTCCGCTGCGGTCATGATTTCTTTTATCGTCCGAAACGGGCGAGCGGCGGCGAGAGCGCTCGCCCAGCGCCGGTTGGCGAAGCAGCTGTAAAGCGCGTCTTGAGCGACCTCGGCCGGAAGAGAGTTGAAGCGTTGGAGCGCCGCATTCACGCGAGCTTCGATCGTCCTTTCAGCGTTCGCCACAACCCAACTTTGGATTCCCCCGCCGGCGCGAGCAGCGACCACAAACCGTGCTGTCCCTTGATCCGCAGATCGACCAGCGTGTAGCGATTCCAGCGGACTTCGCAGCGCACGCATTCGACCGATTCGCGCGGAAAGTGAGTCACGCGACCGGGTTTCAGTCCGCGCAATGCGCTGACCCGCATCGCGAGTACGCGCTGGTCTGTGATCGCGATGTAGTGATAGCGGCGCAGACCGAGGCTGGCCCGCATCGCCGACCAACCTCCGCCGCCGAAGCCGGAAGCCCAGCGCTCGCGGCAGAGAAATATGCCCTGCAGCTGCTCACCCGGATTGAGCTGCGGCGTGAACAGGTCGGTCAGCGGTCCCGGCGTCGCTGTGTACGTCACGAGGGTGCAAGCCCAAGGTACGACTCTTTGATCGCCGGGTCGGCGAGCAGCTCCGTGGACGGTCCCGACCGGGTGATCCGCCCGGTGTCGATGACGTACGCGAACTGCGAGATGGAAAGCGCGGTGTCGATGTCTTGCTCCACCAGAAGGATGCCGGTTCCCGACTTTGCAACTTCCGGCAGCCGGCCCACGATCTCATCCACTGTTTTGGGCGCAAGTCCGAGCGACAGCTCGTCGATGAGCAGCAATGAGGGCTGGCTCATCAAGCCTCGAGCGATGGCGCACATCTGCTGCTCGCCGCCGGAAAGCGTCGAGGCGATCTGACCGAGACGCTGGCCGAGGACCGGAAACAGCTCGATCACTCGACTCAAGTCGCGGTGGTTGCGCCTCCAGCCGCCGAGTAGAAGGTTCTCGCGCACCGTGAGGCCGGAGAACAGGCGTCTGCCCTCGGGCACATGCGCGATGCCCAGGTCGACGATGTCTTCGATCGCGGCGCCCGTGATGTTGCGACCATCGAAGACGATCTGCCCCGCACGGCTCGAAATCATGCCGCTGATCACGCGGAGCAGAGTCGTCTTGCCTGCGCCGTTGGCTCCCACCATCGCCACGATCTGCTTCGGCTCGACCGCGATCGTCACGTCCCACAGCACCTGGACGCGGCCGTACCCAGCGCTGAGCTGTGAGACTTCGAGCAGGCTCAAATCAACCTCCGCTGCGCGAAGCGATGGCCGAGGTAGGCCTCGATCACGCGTTGATCGGAAAGGACCTCTTTGGGCACGCCCCGAGCGAGGATCGATCCCTGGTGCAGGACCAGGATGTAGTCGCTGATCGACACGATGGCTTTCATCACGTGTTCGACCGCGACGATCGTGATGCCGTTCTCGCGAAGGCGGTGGATCAATTCGACGGCCGACTCGATCTCACTGGGACGCAGGCCCGCCATCACCTCGTCGATGAGCAAGAGCTTCGGCCGGCTGGCGAGGGCCTTGGCCAGTTCGAGGCGCCGGGCGTCGGCGACGCTGAGCTGGCTCGGCACCAGGTTGGCGCGCTGCGCGATGCCGACCAGCTCGAGGAGCTCGTCGGCGGTGGCCAGCGCTTCGTGCACCGTCGAGTCGCGCCGGTTGCCGTGCATCGCACCGATGGCGACGTTCTCGCGCACCGTGAGCCCGCGAAACGGCTTCACGATCTGGAACGTGCGCGCCACCTGGTCATGGGCGATGGCCCACGGAGGCAGGCCCGTCACGTCCTTCCCGCGAATGAGCACCTCACCACTGGTCGGCCGCAAGCGTCCGGTCACCAAATTGATGAGCGTGCTCTTGCCTGCTCCGTTGGGCCCGATGACGCCGAGGATCTCGCCTTCATCGACCGTGAAGCTCACGTCGCGAAGGGCCCACAGGCCGCCGAAGCGCCTCGAGAGGTGCCGGACCTCGAGGATCGGTGCGGCCGGAGCCGGAGCCTCGGCGATCACAGCAGGTACCGCCTGATGTTGTCGAGGATCGAAAAGTTTCGCGTCCGCCAGGCATCGCGAAAGTAATTGACGACGCCCTGCGGGAAGAAGACGACGACCAGCACGATGATCGCGCCGAAGATCAGCTGGTTGAAGCTGCCGAAGTTGACCCGAAGAAATTGGGCGAGCAGCTCCAGCCCGACCGCGCCGGCGAGCGGCCCGATGATCGTGCCGCTGCCTCCGATGACGACCATGATCACCATCAAGACGGTGAAGTTCGCGTCGAAGACATCCGTAGGATAGAACTCGATCTGCTGGAACGCGTAGAACGCACCGGCTGCCGCGACGATGGCCCCTGAAACCGCGAACGCGACCACTTTGACGCGCGTCGTATTGATTCCGATCGCACCGGCGGCATCCTCGTCCTCGTGCACCGCCACCATCGCGTAGCCGAAGCGGCTGCGGGCGAGCAGCGCGGCCAGTGCGAGGGAGACCGCCGCCACAGCCAGAAACGCGATGTAGAAACCAGGCTTTCCGAAATAAGGTGTTGGAACCTGGTCGCCGAAGGTGGGAATCGTGATGCCGCCCCCGCCCCCCGTGATCGGCGTCATGTTGTTGATGACCTCGCGCGCGCCCTCGGCCGCGCCCAGCGTCGCGATCGCAAAATAGTGGCCGCGCAGGCGCAGCAGCGGCAATCCGATCAAGGTCGCGAACAGCACGCCCGCCACAATCGACGCGGGCATCGCAATCCAGAACGAGACGTGGTAGTTGTTCATCAGGACCGCGGTCGTGTACGCACCAATGCCGAAGAACACGACCTGTCCGAAGCTCGCGTAGCCCGTGTAGCCGCCGATGATGTTCCACGCCTGCGCCAGGGCGACGAACATGAAGACGGTGGCCAGAAAGCGCTGCGTACTGGGCTCGATCAGCGGCTGAACTGCGAACAAGGCGACGACCGCCAGGAGGCCCGCCACCACCGGCCACGTGTTGCCGAGAGTTCGCGATCGGATCCAGCTGGTCAGAACCTCGCGCCGCGTCTCGGTGCGACCTTGCAGGATCGCGGCCAGCGTCGATTGCTGGACTGTGCTCACACTTCGACTCGGCCCGAGTACTGCGCTTTGCCGATCAAACCCGACGGCCTGATGATCAGCGTCACGATCAGCACCGCCATCGCGATCGCGTTGACCCAGCTGCCGGTCAAAATCAGTCCACCCAGCGATTGCGCCACGCCCAGCACCAGTCCTCCGACCAGCGCGCCATAAGTGTTGCCGAGGCCGCCGAGCACGGAGATGACGAAAGCATCAAGGGTGAGCTGGCCCGGCGTCGTCGTCGGATTGAAGGAACCGACCGTCGCGATCATGGTTCCGGCCACACCGGCAAGCGCGGCGGCGAGTCCGAATGTGACCGCATATATATGACGCGCGCGAATGCCCATCAGTCGCGCAGCGCCGCGGTCCATGCCGGTCGCGCCGATCGCGTGACCCAGTCGGGTCCGAGTCATGACGGTCGCCAGTGCAAAGGTGATCGTGAGCGCGAGGAGAAACGAGGCGAGACGCCCGTACGGGATGTTGACGGTCTCGATCGCAAAGCTCTGCGACGCGTACGTCGTGTCGATCGTGCGATCGTCCGCGGTGAACACCCACTGAAGTGTGTTGAGGATGACCAGGTTCAAGCCAAACGTGAGGAGCAGCGTGAGAAAGATCGGCGCGTTGATGACCAGGTTGATCAAGCCCCGCTGAATCACGTAGCCGAAGCCGAACATCGCCAACGCGACGATCGGTATGGCCACTGTCGGATCGAGACCGAGGCGCTGGTTCAAAGCCCAGGCGAGGTAGGCCCCTGTGATTGCGAGTGCGCCATGGCTGAGGTTGATCACGTTCATGACTCCCCACACGAGCGAAAAGCCGATGGCCACCAATGCCAGCAGGCCGCCCTGGACCAAGCCATAGGCGGCGGCCTGCAGAAACTGACTCAACGGCGGATCAGGGGTTGGCGGGCCAGACGGCTTTGCTCGACGCGAGGTTGCTCGGATAGATCGTCACGAAAGCCGCCTTTTGAACCTGGACGGCATACATCGGCTTGCTGGTGTTCATTCCGGTGGTGTCGAATTCGATGTGACCGTAGAACGTATCCGCCTTCAACCCGACGAGCGCGGTTCGAACCTTCGACGGATCCGTCGATCCGGCCTTCTCGATCGCCAGCGCCATGACTTCGCATCCGGCCGCGGCGTCGGCCGCCTGGTACGGATACTGCGCTGACGACCAGCCGAAAGCATCGGTGAATCCGGTCAGGAATTGGTGCGCATTGCCAAACAGCGGGTCCGAGGCGGAGATCTCGGGCACCCATTGGGTGCTGCCGATCACGCCTTCGGACTTCGTGCCAAGCGCCGAGATGAACGCTGGCGTTGGCGGCGCCACGGTCGCTGCGAAACCGAGCTTTGGCTTCACGCCGAGCTCAGACGCTTGCTTGACCGCAGCCACGGCTTCATTCAGGTGCGCCGAGATGATGATCACGTCGGGGGTTTGGCTCCCTTTGATGGCGATCAATGCGCTCGATACATCGGTGACGTTGGCATTGACCTTGGTCGACGACATGTAGGCGTTCGGAGACGGAAGGACCGTGATGTTCTTGTTCTGCGCCTCCTTGACGCCCTGCTCCGCGGCATGCTGGCTGAAGCCGTCGCTCGCCGCTATGACCGCCACCGTTTGCGGCGCCGGGCTGAGCGAGGCCAGGGCATCGATGATCGTAGTCACGTATGTGCTGCTCGGGGACAGCACTCCGAAGGTGGACTTGTATCCATGGCTGAAAATCGCGGTGTCGGCACCATTGCTGTCGACCATGACCTGACCGTTGCGTTCGATCGTGGGCGCGTCGGCGAGGGTCGAGGCTGAGCCGTACGGGCTCAGGATCAGCTTGTAACCCTGGTCGTTGAACTGATCGACGATCTGTGCGGAGGTCGCCGAGACGCTCTGGTCGTCCTGAGTGACGAGCTTCACCTGATGCGCCTGGCCGCCGAAGTTGATGCCTCCCTTCGAGTTGAGGGTGGTCACGCAGTACTTGTAGCCCTGAAACGTGTACAGGCCCTCGGCCTGACCGAAAGCGCCGGTCTGCGAGACCGGTGCTGCGAATGTGATCGTCGATCCGGAGCCTGTGGACGGAGTGCTGCCGCCACAGGCAGCCAGCAGAACCGCGATTGCTCCCGATCCCAAAACCAGACGTTTGGCTGGCCCGTGCGTCATTCCAACTCCTCCCCAAGGCCGAAAGGCCGGCTAGGAAGTTGTATACAGCATTTCCAGTTGGAGGGCGCGGAGGGTCCACTTTTTTCGGATAGTCGTGACTATCGGGCGATTCGCGCAAAGACCTCTTCGGCGAATCTGGTGATCGCGCCACCTTCGGCCGCGTTGGGCAGGTTGACGATGAAGTATTGCGCGCCCGCCTCGGCGATCTCGCCGATCATCTCAGCGACGCGGTCGGCATCGCCATGCCACGGGTGCCACGACCGCACCCATGCCTCATCCTTGCCGACGCGGCGTGCGGTTTCCCTCACCACACGATCGACCTCTCGTTTGTCGCCCAGAATCGCGTACAGCTCGACCGTCTTCAAGATCGAGTCATAGTCGCGGCCGGCGACGGCGCAGTGTTCCCGGAGCACGTCGAGCTTGTGACGCAGAACATCGACTGATGCGCTCAAGTTGCACGCATCGCCGTATTGAGCGACGAGCTTCAATGTGACCCGCTCGCCTCCACCGCCAATCCAGATCGGCGGATGCGGTTTCTGGACCGGCTTGGGTTCGTTGATCGCTCCACGCAGGTGGTAGTAGCTGCCATCGAACGCAGCTTCATCCTGCGTCCACATCGCCTTGATCACCTGCAGTGATTCGCGCAGCATTCGCAATCGTTCCGGCGTTTCCGGAAAGTCGTAGCCGTAGGCCGCGTACTCATGCTGATACCACCCCGCACCGATGCCGAGGATCACACGTCCACGACTCATGACGTCGATGCAGCTCGCCATCTTGGCGAGCAGCGACGGTGGGCGAAAGCTGTTGCACGTGACCATCTGTCCGAGTCGAACTGTCTGCGTTTCGCGCGCCAGGGCGGCCATCGAGCTCCAGCACTCGAAAACCGATTCCTGGCGCGGCTCGGGCACCGTGTGGAAGTGGTCGTAGAGCCAAATGGCATCGAATCCGGCCGCCTCGGCTTCTTTGGCACAGCGCACCATCGTCTCGAACTTTTCCACAGGATCGGCCACATCGGCCAGATCCATTCGCCAGCCCTGCGGCACGAATACGCCGAATTTCATCCGCATCGTTATACAGCCGCCGGAGCGACCCACACAGGGCCGGAGACCGTTTACTCTCTACGGGCCCAACCGGGGCAAACTAAATCCGGGCCCCCGCGAAATCACGCCGCAAGGCTGGCGAAGCCGACTGATTTCGTGGGGTCGAGGAGGCTACGAATGCGTTCGATTCGCAAGTTCGTCGGTTATGCAGGTGCCGCAGCCGGGATCGCCGCAGCGCTCACGATCGCGATGTCCACTCAAACAGGCATCGCTTCGACGCGCACGCCAAGCAACGATGACGGTCAAGTCGCGGTTCCGCAGATCACGGTGAGCGCAGACTGCGTCAATGAAGCGCAGTTGCTGCGCACTGCGCTCATCGGGGATGTACAGGAGGACAAGCTCGAGTTCGTCAATTCAGCAGGATCGACCACCGATCCGGCTGAGGATGCGCAAGAGGTCGCTGCGCTCAAGCAGCTGGTGGTCAATGTGAGGAATGCATGTCTGCCCACACCGCCACCTGTGACGTCGCTGCCTGGTGGCACGGTCATCGATCGCGAAAGGTCATTTGTGCCAACCTCGGCTTGCCAGACGGCAATCGCCAATTTGAAGGCGACATGGGCTCAAGGACACCCGACTACTCAAGGGCAATGGTTGACCCTTCAGTCAGCATTCCGAGCCGCGAGAGCCGCCTGTGGGACGAGCTTCCACGAATAATTTCGAATTCTGAATCGAGGCGGGCCCCCTCGGCCCGCCTTTTTTGTTCGGAGCGGTTAGCAGCCGACCCAGCCGAAAAGCTGCTGGACCTTGATCCGGTCGAAGCCGCGGACGAAGGAGTGATTGCCGAGTCGGAGGACCGGTACGCGGTCGCCGTCGAGCTGCTCCCATTCGCGCATCGCCACCGGGTCGCGATTCACGGCGCGAAACTGGTACTCGACGCCGAGCTCGTTCAAGAGCTCGACCATCGCCCGTGATTCGATCGAATCATCAGAACCGTAAAGAACCGCTTCGGCATTGCCCATTCTGAAAAGTCAACGAAAGGCTAGCCCGATGTATGCAATAGAGCCAATTGATTGTTCTGATCGGATGCATAGGCTCGGTTGATCGAGTCCGAGTAGACTGGGTGATCGAACGTGTGTTCGGACGAGCGGCTGGTGGTGTCGGGCGGTGCTCGAGCCGCCGTTTACCGGCGCAGCGCCGGCGCCTGTGAAAGCTGCGGGCTCGAATGGCCTTGGCAGCTCTACTTGTCGCGCGTCGATCCCAGCCAGGCCTCAACCGCCGCCAACCTGCGGGCTCTGTGCGGACCGTGTTCGATTTCTGAACCGGGGCCGTTCGCGTTGCTCGTCGTTGAGCCATCACGACGCGAAAAGATGCGCGAGGCGAACAACCGCAGATCGGGCGTCGCAAAGCTCACCGCTTCAAGGCGGCGGCTCTTGATCGAGATACGCGGCAGCTGCTGCGAGATCTGCGGCGTGCCCGGATCGGTGCGCTCGCTGCAGGTGCATCACCGGCTGGCCGTCCTGCGAGGTGGCGACGACTCAGATGCGAATCTGCTGGTGCTCTGCTTCGCGTGCCACCACCATCTCCAACCCTGCGCGACCGGCTGCGGACGCTGGGCCAAGAAGCCCGCGACATTGTGCCGGCACTGCCGGACCCGACGAGAGCTCGAGCATCTGTATCCCGAGGCGTCGTGGGAAGAGATCAAGGTGCGGCATCCGAGCCTGACGGCCACGTGGCCTCCCGGTTACGAGCCGCGCTCGGCGATCCAGCGCTTCTAGCTGGGCAACAACCAGAGATCGCGCTGCGGACGCGAGAGAAACCGAGCGCCGTCTTCCTCGACCAGGGCTTCCTCTTCGAGACCCATGAGGCCGTAACCGGGCACATCGAGATCCATCTCCACCGCGAACACGTTGCCGGGCTCGATTTGAATTTCCGGTTGATTGCCGTAGCGCTCCCAGCGCGGACCGAGCACACCGGCGCCGTCGTGAGCGTCACGGCCGACGTGATGCCCGAACGCAAACTGCGGCTCGGGAAATCCACGTTCCATCACGGCTTTTCGGGAGGCTGCGTCGACCTGCCATCCAGCCTGGCCCGGACGGAGCTGTCCCATCCCGGCATCAAGCGATGCGAGAGTGGCCTCGAACGCCTGGCGAACCTTGGCCGGCGCTTCATTCTCGCCGTCGCGCAGCCAGTACCACGTGCGCTGCAGATCCGATGAGAAGCCGTCGCGCCGGAGGCCGATGTCGACGTGGATGAGATGTCCTGGCTGCAACCGGGTATCTCCCGGAAGCGAGTGACCCATTGGCGCGCTGAGGACCGAAGTTGACGATCGGATTCATCCGCTCCTCCCAGGAGTAACCAAAGCCGAGCTCGCGAACCCAACTTTGGATCTGGGACTGCAGCTCTTTCTCGGTCAGACCCAACTCCAGCAGTCCTGCGATCCGCGGAAACAGCTGCTCTGTGGCGGCGATCGCGGAGTGAATCGCCTCGATTTCGTCCGGCAGCTTCCGGCGGCGAACTTCACCCGCCAGCGGGCCCGCCGAAACCAGGCGTCCCTCGTGCGAAGTGCCTTGCAGCATCGATTCCAGCAGGCGGTACATCCCGTAGGTGATCCCGTCTGAGGCGTCGTCGTCGGCGCTCCAGCTGACGCCGATGCGGTCCGGCTTCCATTCGTCGAGCAGCTTGATCAATCCCTCGCGCGGCGAGGCGACGTAGCCCCGCACCTCGTCCCAGATTCCGCCCGATTGGACCTGGCCGACATCTCCGGAGGCCACGATCGCAACGCTGCGTCCGTCCTTGTTGACGATGAAGGCGCTCGGCCACGTCACCGTCGTTCCGACGAGATATTCCAGCGGGTCCGGCCTCTTGCCCGATTCGCGGGCGAAAGACACGATCCAGCAGTCCAGCTGATGCTTGTTCATCAGCTGCGAGGCCTGGCCGAGCTTCGCTTTGGCGAGGTCCATCAGCTCCATTGTCGCGCGGGCAATACTCATCACGTCATGCGGCCCGGTGAAACGGTCAATGCGTCGGGCGACCAGGTCGTGCTGAAGGCAGGCGATGTGCGACTCACCGTTGTGACCGCGGGCGGCGGCATGCGCGAGCTGATGTGCGGCGACTGGCCGGTGATCATGAGTTACGGAATCGATGAGGTTCCGCCGGGCGGCAGCGGACAGCCGCTGATTCCGTGGCCGAACCGTTTGGCCGGCGGCAGCTATGAATTCGCGGGCAAGCAGTATCAGGTCCCGATCAA
>DATLKH010000071.1:0-1651 GCA_035538475.1 Candidatus Dormiibacterota bacterium
CCATCGATACGCTGGCCTCCCTCGGCGATCCGGGCGACATCATCATCGACGGCGGCAACACCAACTGGAAGGTCGCGCTCGAGGATGCGGCGCGAGTCAAGGCCAAGGGCATGCACTACGTCGACGTCGGCACCTCCGGCGGCATCTGGGGTCTCGAGTACGGCTACAGCCTGATGGTCGGCGCAGAGGATCAGGTCTACGACCACATCCTGCCGATCCTCAAAGACCTCGCTCCTCAGGGCGGAGGTCTCGTGCACACCGGGCCTGAAGGCTCCGGCCACTTCGTGAAGATGGTCCACAACGGAGTCGAGTACGGCCTGATGCAGGCCTACGCGGAAGGCTTTCAGGTCATGAAGATGTCCAAAGCCTTTCCCGGCATGGACATGCATGCCATCGCGGAAGCGTGGCGTGAAGGCAGCGTGGTCCGTTCCTGGTTGCTCGACTTGATTGCCCGCGGCCTCGCCGAAGATCCCGATCTCTCGTTGATCAAGGGCTGGGTAGAGGACACGGGCGAAGGTCGCTGGACGGTCGAGGTCGCGATCGACGAAGCGGTTCCGACCCCCGTGATCGCGGAGTCGCTGTTCGCAAGATTCAGAAGCCGGATGGAAAACACCTTCGGTGATCGACTATTGGCGATGATGCGAAACCAGTTCGGCGGTCACGCGGTCGTCAAGGACGCGGCGTCTGAGAAGAAGTGAAAGTCGAAGAAGCCCCTAATCCGCTGGCCGAGGGGCTGCACGACTATCGGATCGCCGACCCGGCCATCATGGTCATCTTCGGCGCGACCGGAGATCTGAGCGGACGCAAGCTGCTGCCGGCGCTGTACAACCTGGCACGGCAGCGCTCGCTGCCCGCGGGGTTCGCGGTGATCGGCGCGGCGATGGACGAGCTCTCCGACGAAGCCTTCAAGCAGCACGCGTCGGAAAAGATCCATCAGTTCTCGCGCACCCAGCCCATCGACGACCGCGTGCTGAGGTCTTTTCTCGACGGCTTGGCTTACGTGAAGGTCAACTTCAGCAACCAGGACGACTTCAAAGCGCTCGGCCGCAAGATGGAAGAGCTCGACAGCACGCGGCACATTCCCGGCAACCGCATCTTCTACTGCGCCACTCCGCCGCCCACCTACTCACTGATCGCGGAACAGCTGCAAGCGGCCTCGCTCAACACCGGCAGCGGCTACCACCGGATCGTGGTCGAGAAGCCGTTCGGCACGGACCTCAAGTCCGCACGCGAGCTGACCGAGGTCCTGCACCGGTCCTTCACCGAGGATTCGGTCTACCGCATCGACCACTACCTCGGCAAAGAGACGGTGCAGAACATCCTGGCCTTTCGCTTCGCCAACTCGATCTTCGAACCGGTCTGGAACACGAACCTGATCGATTCGGTGCAGATCACGGTCGCCGAGGACATCGGCATCGAAAACCGCGGTGCGTATTACGACCGGGCCGGCGCGCTGCGCGACATCGTGCAGAACCACGGCCTGCAGCTGCTGACCTTGACCTGCATGGAACCGCCGCTCGCGTTCGAAGCCTCGGCGGTGCGCGACGAGAAGGTGAAAGTCTTGCGCTCGATCCGCCCGATCACGCCGGAAGACGTGGAGACGAACACCGTGCGCGGTCAGTACACGACGGGCTGGGTGCTCGGCGAGCAC
>DATLKH010000072.1:0-2959 GCA_035538475.1 Candidatus Dormiibacterota bacterium
AGGGGTTGCAGGCCAGCCTTCAGCTTCGGCTAGTCCGTCATAGCGTCCACCGCCGCAAAGGGCATCCTGCTGACCGGTCGCGCCGCCTGGATAGAACTCGAAAACGGTGCGCGTGTAGTAGTCGAGTCCACGCACCAGATAAGGGTTGAGCGTGTACCTGATTTCGGCTGCGTCGAGCAGCCGCCGCACCTGCGACCAGTGGGCGGCGCATTCCCCACAGAGGTGATCGGTGATGCGTGGTGCTTTTGCTTTGAGCGCCACGTCCTGCTCGGCTTTACTGTCAAGCAGCCGAAGCGGGTTGCGTTCCAGCCTCGCTTGCGATTCCTCGCTGAGCTGGCTCTTGAGCGGACGGTAGTACGCGCGCAGTTCGTCGAGATACGCGGGCCGGCACTTCGCGTCGCCGATCGAGTTGAGCTCCAGGCGCAGCTCGCGCAAGCCCAGTTCCTCCAGCCAGTCTCGCGCGACCTCGATCACTTCCGCATCGAGCGCGGCGTGGCCGCTGCCTATGACCTCGACGTCGAGCTGATAGAACTGCCGGTATCGACCTTTCTGCGGCCGGTCGTATCGAAACATCGGCCCGATCAAATAAAGACGCGCGGGTTGTTGCCTCTGTTTGAGCCCGTGCTCGAAGTAGGCACGTATGACTCCGGCGGTCGCCTCTGGCCGCAACGCGAGCTTTCGACCACTTCTGTCCTCGAACCGGTACAGCTCTTTGGCGAATGCATCGGTGTCTTCACCTGCCCGCTCGATCAGCTCTGCGTGCTCCAGGATCGGCGTCACGATTTCCTCGTAGCCGAAGCGCCGCGCGATCTCGCCGGCGGCGGTTTCGGCCGCGCGCCACAGCGGTCGCTCGTCGGGCAGGAGATCGCGGACGCCGCGGACGGCCTTGATCGGCTCGGTTCGAGGCATTGAGTTTTCGATTGTAGAAGCGCCTTTGACGGCGGTTAGAATCACGCGCCGGTGACCACGACCTACATTCAGCTTGCGTCGATCATCCTCGCGGCTCTCGCGCTGCTGACGGGTGCATATCTCTTGATCGTCGGCAAGCGGCCGTGGCACTCCGGTGAGCTGGCGCAAGTGGCGCCACGGGTTCGACTTCTTGGCCTTAGCTACATCCTTGTCTTCGGTGCAGCGATGATCCAGATCATCTTGCAACCGCGCGGAGTCGAGTCCGAGGGACTCGGCGGAATCATGGTCATCGGCGGAATGATCGTGATCTTCGTCGTCCTCCTCGAGGCTCGAGCCTCCCGCCGTGCGACTCACGAAGACCGCCTCGACAACCGGCTCAAGAGCTGACCGCCTGAGGGGGTAGCTTCGGATCGTCGCGACGATCCAGTGTTTTGACGCGACGAACTAACGGTTCGGCGCGACGATCCGGCATTGCGGCGCGTTTGGCTGGCGGCTACAGGCCCGCGTGCTCGCGGCTGGTGCGATAACCCGCGGCCGCCTTCAAAGTATCGGTGAGCTCTTCGAGCCGCACCGGTTTGCTCATGTAGTCGTCGAATCCCGCGCGCAGGCAGCGTTCCTGATCGCCCGGTCCTGCCATCGCGGTGAGCGCGATCAAGCGCGGCCGGTTGCCACGCGGCCAGCGCCTGCAGATCGCCTCGGCCGCGGCCAGTCCGTCCATCTCAGGCATCAGCACGTCCATCAGCACCGCGTCGTACGGCTGCTGCGCCACCGCCGCGACCGCCGCGCGCCCATTCGAAACGACGTCGACCGTATGACCGAGCTTGCCGACCAGCCGCTTCAGCAGGTTCTGGTTCAGCGCGTTGTCATCGGCAATCAGGACCCGCAGCGCTCCCGGTTGGGCCTCTTCAGAGGGGGCTGTGGGACGCGCATCGTGGCTGCCGACCTGAACCATCACGTCGTGCAGCGTTCGCGGCGGCACCGGCTTCGTCAGCGTGGCTTGAATCACGCCGCTGTCTGCAGCTGCAGTCTCCGCTGGTCCCGGCGCCGAAGAGCTGAGGAGGACGATCGGCATCTGGTCCACCCGGCGGATCGAGCGAATCTCGGACGAGGTGCTCAGGCCGTCCACGAGCGGCGGGCGGTGTTCGACCAGCATCAGGTCATACGGGTGTCCCAAGCGGATCGCAGCGACGGCTTCGTCGGGGGTCGCGGCTGTGGCATTGGCGCCCCACTGCTCGACTTGCAGGGTCAGCACGCGCCTTTCCGTTGCGTCTGAGCTCACGACCAGAACCCGCATCGCTTCGAGCGTCAGTTGCGTCGTCGCCACGGCTGACGGCATCGCTTCGGCCAGCACCGTGAAGTCGAAGGTCGTGCCCGCGTCGGGACCAGCCTCCACCCCGCCCTGCTCGACCTGAAGCTCGCCGTCCATCATCTCGATCAGCTGCTTGGTCGTGCGCAGGCTCTGGACCGCGACCCGGTCACCAGGCTCGACTTTGTCGTAGCGGCCTTGCACACCTTCCAGGGCGGTGCGCAGAATCCTGGCGGGCACACCGCGACCGGTGTCACGAATCTTGAAGCGGAGCGTCACCAGCCCTCCCTTCTCTTCGCAGCCGAGCTCGAGGGACACGCCGCCGCGGAAAGTGCGATCCACCGCGCCGCGGAGAAGATTCGTGAGAATCTGCTCGAGGCGGCGTGAATCACCGATCACGATTTTCGGCACGTTCGCCGCCGCTGTGAATGAGACGTCGACGCCTTTGGCCGATGCGTCGTCGGCGACGACGGAGAAGCAGTTCTCGGCGGTCGCCCTCACGTCAAACGGATGCAGGGCGAGCTCGAATTCCCCGCTCGAAAGACTCACTGCATCGAGCATCTCGTCGACGATGCGCGACACCTGCTCCGCGCCGGCCTCGACGATGGCCGCAAGCTCCCGCTCCTCACTCGTCTCGGCACCGGCGGCGAGAAGGCCGGCCGCCCCGACGACCGCGTTCAGCTGATTGCGCAGCTGGTGGCCGACGTCCTTGAGCAGCTCGGAGTCGACCTCCACGATGCGTGC
>DATLKH010000073.1:0-2656 GCA_035538475.1 Candidatus Dormiibacterota bacterium
GAGGGCATTTCGCTAGCCTTCGCGCTACACCCCGGCGGCCACTTCAAACTCCCCCACCCGTGGCCGGGTCAAAATCCCCCACTTGACAGCGGCGGAACGGCGCGATGATTACGCGCGGACGGCGCGCTTGGCAAGGCGCTCGGCCGCTTCCTTCAGTCGCCAACTCTTGCCCTCGAACTTGAGCAGGTTGCCACGGTGCATGATGCGGTCGAGGAGCGGCGCCACCACGACGACGTCGCCAAGGAGCTTGCCCCAGTCGTCTACGCCACGATTCGATGTAATGACGACCGAGGATTTCTCGTAGCGACTCATCAGCACGTCGGCCAGCTCATCGCCGGCGTTCACCGGGAGCTTGCGCAGGAACAGATCGTCGATGACGAGGAGCTCGGCGACGTTGAGCTGGGCGCGGTACTTTCGTAGCTCGCCGAGCTCGCGCGCTTCGTTGATCTCCTCGATCAGGACGTGTGCTTCGCGATAAAAGACCTTGTAGCCGTGTTGCACGGCCAGCTGTGCGATGGCCTTGGCGCAGTGGCTCTTGCCGGTGCCGGGTTGACCGATCAGCAGCGCCCCTTCGCGCGCCTCGATGAACTTCAAAGTGGCGAGCTCGAGGATGTCGCGTTTGGGGACCTTGGGGTTGTAGGTCCAGTCGAAGTCCTTGAGGTCTTTGCGCTCGGGGAGCCCGGAGAGCGTGAAGCGCCGATCGATCAGGCGCGAGCGGCGTCGATCGAGCTCATCCTGCACGAGCCAGGAGAAGGCCTCGAGGAAGTTCATCTCATGCTGCGCGACCTGCATGGCGCGCGCCTCGAGTGTGGCGATCATGCCCGAGAGGCGCAGAGATCGCAGCGAGCGCTGTAGTTCCGGCATCGACATACTCATCGTGTGGACTCCTACGGTGGGGTGTTGGTGGGTGGATCGGGCGGCAGCAGCGGCAGCTGCGCCGAGTGCTGATCGAAGAAGCGCTGGTATTCCTCGATCGCACGGATGTGATCGCCGCGCTGCTGGAGCGTGCTCTGCTCGGCGGCAGCGCGCGCCTCTTTGGCTGCGGCGCTGGCCTGGAGGATGCGCTTGAGGGCCTGGTACGAGGGTTGCGAGAGCGAGAGCACCCGCTCGCAGGCTCGTTCGATGTCCTCACCGCTGTGGTGGCGCGCGAGATTGGCAAGCCCGTAGATGGCCTTCTGGCCGGGACGGCCGAGGCGGGCGAAGATCTCACGCGCGAGCTGCGCGCAGTGTGGCCCGATCTTGCGCGCCTTGCCGATGAGGTGTGCGGTCTGCCGCGAGGGATTGAAGATCCGGTCCTCCTCGGGCAACACATAAGCGCCTTTGCGTGTGGATTTCTCGTGTCGGCGCAGCACGGTGCCTCGCTCATCGAGGATCTCGACCTCGCGTTCATAGATGCGCACGGTGACTTCGGAGTACAGCGGCGCGGGCAGCGCCGAGTAGTGCGAGGCGTCCACCGGCACGAGACCCGCGTCATCCACGGTGCGCGTCTCCTGGCGGAAGTAACGGAAGGGCTCGAGCGGCAGGGGCAACAGGTGCGGCTTCTCCTCGAGGAACAGCGCGAGCACCTGGCGCTTCTTGCGCCCGTGGATACGCGGGGCCGCCCAGCGCTCCTCCCAGTGGCAGAGCCACGCGTTCTGTTCCTCGATCGACTCGAAGCGACGGCCCTTGAGCGCGGTGTCCTGCGTGTGTTGGATCGCTCGCTCGACCGCACCCTTGCGATTGGGGTCGGCAACCCGCGCGACATCGGCGACCGCCCCGTGATGGGCGAGCATCGCCGCATAAACGGGGTTGAGCTCGGGCTCGTAGAGGTCGGGCTTGATCACGCCCTGCTTCAAATTGTCGAGCACGACGTAGGCGACCGCGCCGCCCATGGCGCGGAAGGCTTCCTCGTGCAAGCGCGCCCAGCTCTGCTGATCGATTTTCCACACCACCTTGCGGAACGCCTTGCTCGAGTATTTCAGTGTCATCACGAACAGATACGGCCGGCGGTACTTGCCGCGCCGATGCAGCGTCGGGGCGCCGAGACCCAGATCGACCTGAGCTTCCTCGCCCGGAAGGCTTTCGAGGATGTCGAAGCGCTCCGGATCGCGCGCGCGCAGCGTGCGCACGAAGCGCTTGACGGAGTTGTAGCGGTGAGTGAAGCCGACGCGCTCGACCAGATCCTGGGAGATGCTCTGGGCGTTACGCCCGAGCTGGACCTGCTCCTCGATCCATGCCCGGTGCGCCTCACAGGCCGAGCGGGCCAGCTTCGGCGGCCGGCCCGGTGGCCGGGGTGGGGGAGTTTGCTCCCCCAAAACCGCACTCTCGCGGCCGTCGGAGCCGGTGGCCAGGGTGGGGGAATTTGCCGTGGCGCCGTGGATCGCCCGCTCGTAGCGGCGGATCGTCTTGCGATCCACGCCCGTGATGCGCTCGATCTCGCGCTGGCCAACCCCCGTGCCCAGCAGCGTCTGGATCGTAATCCGCAGGTGCGACTTCAAGACGTTCAACCCCTTGCTCCCTCTCGAGAAAAGGGAGCAGCGTAACGTCCCGCCGCACTCGTGCCCTCGGCGCCGACCGGCGCCCGATCACCTCAGGGGTGGGGGATTTTCAAGTGGCCACAGGTGGAGGAATTTGGGTGGCCGCCAGGGATATCTTCGACGACGTGCCGGATTTTCAC
>DATLKH010000074.1:0-11765 GCA_035538475.1 Candidatus Dormiibacterota bacterium
CGTGTCAGTGCGGGTCCGGCGCAGCGCGGCCGCTTGAGCCTTGCCGCGTCCCTCGGCGATCGCTTCTGCAAAGTTGGCGAAGAGGACTGTGAACCACAGCCACACCGCGATCTGTCCGACAAAGAGCTCGTTGTTGGCGCCTTTGAAACCCGGTGTGCCATTGAAGAGATCGATGAAGAAGATCACGGTCGTGATCACGGATCCGACCTCGACGACGAACATGACTGGATTGCGGACCATCCAGCGCGGGTCGAGCTTCTTGAAGCTCTCCCCGATGGCGGGCAGGAGGATGGTGCGGTCGGTCAAGCTGCTCCGTCCCTTGCGTCGCTCTCGTTTCTGAAGTCTGCTTTTGTCGTCCACGTCTTCCTCTAGTGCAGGTGGCCTGCGGCCAACTGGAATTGCTCGAGGATCGGCCCGAGCGACAGGGCAGGAAAGAACGTGAGCGACCCGACGATCAGCACGACGCCGATCAAAAGGCCCACGAACAGCGGTGTATCCGTGGCGAACGTGCCGGAGCTCGCCGGGACGATCTTCTTGCCTGCAAGGGCTCCGGCCATCGCGAGGATGGGGATGTGCTCGAGGAAACGACCGATCCACATCGCCGCCCCACCGGTGGTGTTGTAGAAGAGTGAGTTGCCCGAAAGTCCGGCGAACGCGGACCCGTTGTTGGCGGTCTGCGACGAGAAGGCGTAGAGGATTTCGCTGAAGCCGTGCGCCGCGGAGTTCGTCGTCAGGCCGGCCAGGCCTTGCGGCGTGATCGCCGCGATGGCGGTAAAGCCAAGGATGCTGAACACGTCGATCAGGATCGCGAGCATCGCCAGACGGACTTCTTTCGATTCGATCTTCTTGCCGAGGTATTCAGGCGTGCGCCCCACCATCAGGCCGGCGATGAAGACCGAGACGACGACGAATACGAGCATGAAATAGATGCCGGCGCCGATGCCGCCCGGATCGATCTCACCCAGCTGCATCTGAATCAACGCGACCATGCCGCCGATGGGCGTCATGCTGTCGTGGCTCGAGTTGACGGCACCGGTACTCGTGCCCGTGGTCGTGGCGAGGAACATCGCGGAGTAAATCGGCCCGAACGCGACCGCCTTGCCTTCCATGTTTCCGCCGGCCTGGCTCGACGTGTTGTCTTGCGTCACGCCTTGCGCAGTGATCTGTGGGTTGCCGGCCTGCTCTGCGTAAGCGGCGATTCCAGTGAACACGACCAGCAGGATTCCCATCGCCGCGGCGATCGCGACGCCTTGTTTGATTTTGCCGACCCACTTTCCGAACGTGATGCAGAGGGCAAACGGAATCAACAGCTCGAGAAAGAGCTCGAACTGGTTCGTGAATCCGTTCGGGTTTTCGAAGGGATGAGCGGAGTTCGCGTTGAACGGACCACCGCCGTTGTTGCCCAGCTCTTTGATGGCTTCCTGTGAGGCAAATGGTCCGACCGCCACGAGCTGCTGAGCGCCTTCGAGGGTGTGCTCGGTGACGTATGGCCCGACGGTCTGGATCACGCCTTGTGAAACCAGGATCAAAGCGCCGGCGACCGAGATCGGCACCAGCACGTAAAGCGTCGCGCGTGTGACGTCGACGTAGAAGTTGCCCAAGGTCTTGACCTGCCGGTTCGAGATCCCTCTGAAGAGGGCAACGGCGATTGCGATGCCGACCGCGGCCGACAGGAAGTTGTGGACGGTGAGACCGACCATCTGCGAGAGGTACGACATCGTCTGCTCGCCGGTGTAGTTCTGCCAGTTCGTGTTGGTGACGAAGCTGATGGCCGTGTTCAGCGAGAGATCCGGCGCGACCGGCCCGAGTCCTTGTGGGTTCAGGCCGAAGTCGCTGAATGGGAGCTTGGTCTGAAGTCGAAAAAGGAGATAGGAGAACAGGACGCTGAGCAGAGAGAAGATCAGCATGGCGGCGGTGTACTGGACCCACGTCTGCTCGTGCTCTTCGTCGACTCCCATCAGGAAGTAGCAGGCGCGCTCGACGGGGCGCAGCAGCGGGTGCAAGAAAGTGCGCTGGCCCTGGAAGACCTTGACCATCCACAGTCCGAGGAACCACGCGCCGATCGCCACCGCGACCCAGGTGATGACGACGCCGATGATGTCGAGAACCATCGATTAGAACCGCTCGGGGAAGAGGAGGGCGGCGATGAGGTACAGCGTCACGAAGAAGGCGACGATGCCGGTGATGATGTACGGAAGTTGGGCCTGCATCAGGGAAGCTTGTCCAGGCCTTTCACGTAGACAAGCGTCACGATCGTTAACACGACCGTCAGGGCGACCATCCAGACGTCTAGCACAGGCCGAAGCCTAGGAGCGAGGCCATCAACGGTTCGTCAACAAACACGCCAACGATCTCTAGAATCTCGCTTGGTTGACGGCGCGCCGGGAAGACTGGTCGGCAATTCCCTGAGGAGGCATTGCCGTCAGCGCTCCCACCGCGACGATCTTGGCTTTTGCAGCCGGCCTGGCTCTCACGCTGGCTTCGAGTGAGCTGTTCGCGCGGGGGTTGACCCGGCTCGGCACCAAGCTTGGCTTTTCGGAAGGCCTGCTCGGGCTGCTCGCGGCGCTGGGCGCGGATTCCCCTGAGCTGTCTTCCGCGGTCATCGCGATCGCCGCCGGCGCTGGAACGGTCGGCGTGGGCGTCGTCGTCGGCTCCAACCTATTCAATCTCGCCGCGTTGTTGGGGTTGCCCGCGGTTGTTGCGGGCGGCGTGTTGATCCGGCGCGCGCCGCTCTTGCTGGATGCGCTGGTCGGCCTCGCCGCCATCGCAGTGGCCGCAGCCATGATCGCGGGCCTGCTTTCGCCGCCGGCGGCGGCCCTGATCGCGCTACCGGCTGCGGCAGCGTATGTCTTGATCCTCGCCGCGCCGCGGAGATTCCGGCCGCTGACGCGGGCCGTGCCCCAGAACGTGCTCGAGCTGGCGTACGAGGTCACTCACGACATCCCGGTCGCACAACATGGGGCTTGGACCCCAGTCGCCTTGCTGCCCCTGGCGCTCGCGGGCGTCGTCGGCGGCAGCTTCGTCATGGTTCATGAGGCGTTGACCGCGCAAACGTGGCTGCATCTGTCGGATGCGGTGCTCGGATCGATCGCGCTCGCGGCCCTGACCAGCCTTCCGAATCTCTGGGTGGCCGCCCACTTTGCCCGTACCAACCGCGGCACCGCGCTCTTCTCATCAGCCATGAACAGCAACACGATCAACCTCGTCGGCGGCCTCCTCGTCCCAGCCATCCTCTTCGGCACCGGCGCGACCCGAGGATCGCTCGGTAACTTCACGTGGCTGGTCGTGCTCACGCTGCTTACTGTTGTCGCTCCTCTCCGGCAGGCGCGGATGAGCCGAACCGCGGGCGTGCTGATCATTGCCATCTATCTGGTCTTTGCCGGGCTGCGCGTGATTGGTGTCTAACCGGCTGGAGAACCAAAGCGATAACCGCGCGTCCCGACAGTGAGGATCACCTCCGGAGACTTCGGATCGTGCTCGAGCTTCATGCGCAGCCGCTGAATGAAAGTGCGGAGATAGTTGCGTTCGTCTCCATACGATGGCCCCCACACTTCTCGCAGAAGGGTGCGGTGATCGATCACCTGGCCTGAGTGCCGTGCCAGCGCCGCCAGCAATCCATATTCGGTGGGCGAGAGTCGGACCTCGTCGCCGCTGCGCGTTACCACGCGGTTGGCGAGGTCGACGGTGACCTGACCGCTGTGCGCGACGAGGTGCGGTCCTGGTGCCGGCTGCATGCGGCGCAGGACAGCTCGAATTCGCGCCAGCAGCTCATCCGCGCCAAACGGCTTGGCCAGGTAATCGTCGGCGCCAAGGTCCAGCGCGCGCACCTTGTCCTGCTCACCTCCGCGCGCGCTGATCACGATCACCGAAGGCGTGCGCCGGCCTTCCAGCTGGCCGAGGATCTCCCATCCGTCGACGAATGGAAGCCCGATGTCCAGCAGCACGATGTCGTGGATGTGGGTCTGCAGCTCACGCGCACCCGCCGCGCCGTCACCCGCAGTGCGAACCTCGTGGCCGGCGTGCTCGAGCGTAGAGCGAATCGAGTTGCGCAGGGCTGGATCGTCTTCGACGATCAGGATCCGGCTCAACTGGAGGCAGGTGCTTCGGGGAGGGTGAAGCGAAAGGTCGCGCCGCCATCAGTGCCGTCTTCGATCACTACCGTGCCGGCATGCGCTTCGACAAGGCCTTTGACGATCGCGAGGCCGAGCCCTGTGGTGCCTGAGTTGCCGTTCCCATCGCCGGCTCGAAAGAATCGCTGGAAGACCTTTTCTCTGAGCTCAGGTGGAATGCCCGGACCGTGATCGGAAACGCGCACTGTCACCAGACCTGGCTGCTCATGCGAGACCCTGATGTTGATCGCGGTCTCGGGCGGACCGAATCGGTCCGCGTTGGACAGCAGATTGTCGAAGACCTGGCCGAGCCGGTCCCAATCGGCGAGCACCTCGACGTGCCCGCCATCCGCGGTCACCTCGCGGTCCGGCGAGACTCGATGGAGCCGTTCGGCTGCGCCCGCGATCGCGTCAGCGAGGTCGAGCGGCTGCAGGTCGAGCACCAGCGATCCGCTTTCGATCACCGTCATGTCGAGCATGTCGTCGACCAGCAACTTCAGTCGCCGTGCTTCAGCGGCGATCGTCTGCAGCTTGTGCTCCACCTCCTGCGGGGTGGAGGGGTCGGTTGCGTCGGTGCTCTCGTTGAGGATGGTGCCTAGCGGGGTTCTCAGCTCATGCGACACGTTGGCGAGGAGCTCTCGACGCAGCTGATCTGTCTCTTGCAGTGTGCGGACCTGCTGCTCGCTCCGTGCGAGGCGCACTGCTGATGCGGCGGCTTCTGCCTGCTCCTTGTTGAGGCGAATCATCTCCGAGTTGGCCTCGCGCAGCTGATGGGCGAGCGCCTGGGCTTGCATCAATGCATCACGGCGCAGCGATCCAAGCAGTCCGATGCCGACCGCGGTGCCGAGAAATGCGAACAGGTTGACGATGTCGGTCTCGTCGGCGATCGTCAACGTTCCAACCGGCGGTACGAAGAACCAGTCGACGAGCAAAAAGCTCAGCGCGGCGCACGACAGCGCCGGCCATAGTCCCCGAACCACGGCTACGACGGCGACCACGCCCAGATAGATGAAGACGTAGTCGCGCTGCGTCTGGTGGCTCAGTCGCAGCCTGACGAGGACGGCGGTGACGGCGATGGGACCGACCAGCGCCACAGTCCATGTCACCCATCGCTCGGCCGAGCGAGCCGTCATGCCGAGCGCAGGTTACAGCGCCGCTACTTGCTTGCGCACTCCGGGCAGACACCGGTGAACAGCAGCTGGTGGCTGGTCACGCTGAAGCCGGTGCTCGTCTTGACAGAGCGCTCCGCATCCTCGAGCACGCAGCCGGGGACCTCTACCACGCGACCGCAAGAATCGCAGCGAATGTGCTCGTGGTGGCCTTCCGAAAGCTCGTAATGGACCTTGCCGTCGCCGAGGTCGATGCGCTGGATCAGACCCTCGCGCTCGAGGGAGGTCACGGCGCGAAAGACAGTCGAGTAGTCGGCCGCGCCCAAAGAGCCGACCACCGCTTCATGGAGCTCGTCGATCGACCAGAGATGCCTCTGCTCCGCCTCGAGCAGGACACGCACCCGGTCGGTGACTGGACTCGGCCTCGCCACGGTGTGCAGTCTACGCGCAGGTGACTTGCGCAAGTAACTTGTACAATGCTCTTGCGCATGAGATCGGTGATTGGGCTGGTCGCGGCGGTGTTGCTCGCAGCTTGCGGCGTGTCGAACGCCGGCAATGTCTCGACGATCGCAGTGGTCGCCGGCGAGAACTTCTGGGGCAGCATCGCCGGCCAGCTCGGCGACTCGAAAGTGAGCGTCGTGAGCATCGTCACGGACCCCAACGCCGACCCTCACGAGTACGAGAGCAGCACCGCCGACGCACGTGCGTTTGCCGACGCCCGCCTGGTCATCTTGGACGGCGCGGGCTACGACGATTGGGGCCAGAAGCTGCTTGACGCGAACCCCTCCTCAGGTCGCCAGGTCATGAACGTAGCCGAGCTGCTCGGCAAGAAGCAGGGTGACAACCCGCACTTCTGGTACAGCCCTGACTACGTGGCAAGAGTTGCGGACAAGATCACCGCGGAATACAAGTCGATCGACCCGACCGATGCGTCCTACTTCGATCAGCAGCGCTCGCACCTGACCACCGCATTGCAGCC
Source organism: Candidatus Dormiibacterota bacterium (assembly GCA_035538475.1). GTDB lineage: Bacteria > Chloroflexota > Dormibacteria > Dormibacterales > Dormibacteraceae > 40CM-4-65-16. The sequence goes on from DATLKH010000074.1 coordinate 6,198, forward strand.
CTACCTGACCGAGATCGCGAACATCAAGCAGCACTTCGGCAATACGCCGGTCGGATCGACCGAGAGCATCTTCGTCTACATGGCCGATGCATCGGGTTTGAAGCTCATTTCGCCTCCGGAATTCATGGAAGCGGTGGCCGAGGGCAACGATCCGCCGGCTCCGTCAGTGGTCGAGTTTCAGGATCAGGTCTCGGCCAATGAAATCAAGGTGCTCGTGTACAACGTGCAGACGGTCACTGCGGTGACCACGAACATCAAAGATCTGGCCGCATCGCATCACATCCCGAAAGTTGGAGTGTCGGAAACAATGCAGCCACCAAGCGGAGTGACTTTTCAGGATTGGCAGCTCAAACAACTGCAGACGCTGGAACAAGCGCTGAAGGCGAGCGCATAAGCGGCGCCGCAATCGCGGCGCGCGACTTGTCGGCCGCTTACGGCGGGCGCTCAGTCTGGTCGGGCGCGACTTTCGAGGTGCCCCACGGTTCCTTCACCGCGATCCTCGGGCCGAACGGATCGGGCAAGACGACGCTCATCCGCCTGATCCTCGGCCAGCTCGGCCCCGCGGCCGGCCGGATCGAAGTCTTTGGCCGGTCGCCACGCCGCGGCGACCCGACCATCGGCTATGTCCCGCAGCGCGCGAGCTTCGATCCCGAGCTCTCGATTCGCGGCCGGGATTTTGTCGGCCTCGGGATCGACGGTCACCGGTGGGGGATTCGCATCCGCGGGCTGCAGGCAGCCGCCACCGCGACTCAGTCGGCCATCGAAGCGGTCGACGGGACTGCTTACGCCGACCGCTCGCTGGGACGGCTGTCCGGAGGAGAGCAGCAGCGCTTGTTGCTGGCCGAGGCGTTGGTCGGCGAGCCCCGGCTGCTGCTGATGGACGAGCCGCTCTCGTATCTCGATGTGCGCAACCAGCGGGCGATCGTTGAGCTGATAGCCAAGATCGCTCGCGAAAGGCGATTGACCGTGTTGCTTATCGCGCACGACGTCAACCCACTGCTGCCGCATCTCGATCACGTGCTCTACGTCGCTGCGGGCAAGGTGGTCATGGGCACGCCCGCCGACGTCATCACAACCGAGCGTTTGACCGAGATCTACTCGACGCCCGTGGAAGTGATCAAGGACAGCCGCGGACGGCTCTTCGTCGTCGGGCTCGAAGAGGAGACGGCGCATCCTCATGCATGAGGTGGTGTTGACCGCGGCCGGACCGACTCCGAGCTGGAACTTGATCGATGACGTGGCGCAGCTCTTCCACTACCAGTTCATGGTGCATGCCTTCGAGGCGGGGACGGTCGTGGCGATCGCCGCCGGCGCGATCGGCTATTTCGTCGTGCTGCGCAGCTCGTCGTTTGCCGCCCACGCGTTGTCGCACATCGGCTTTGCGGGCGCGGCGGGCGCCGTTGTCCTGGGTTTGAGCCCGGTGATCGGCCTGCTCGCTTTCACGGTGGGCGCCGGCACGGCGATCGGGGCACTGGGCAATCGGCTGAGAGGCCGTGACGTAACCATCGGCATCGTGCTCGCCTGGACCCTGGGCCTCGGGGTCCTGTTCATCTCGCTGTATCGCGGCTATGCCAACGAGGCTTACGCGATTCTCTTTGGCTTGATATTGGGCATCAGCCAGGGAGAGGTCCTGGTCACCGTGATCGCGGGGGTGATCACGATTGCTGCGATCATCGCCGTCTACCGGCCGCTGCTGTTCTCGTCGGTCGATGAAGAGCTGGCGCGAGCGCGAGGCGTACCCGTGACAGCACTGTCGATCGCTTTCATGGCGATCCTTGCAGTGGCGGTGACGGAAGCAGTTCAAGTCGTCGGTGTGCTCTTGATCTTTGCCCTCATCGTCACGCCCGCTGCAATTGCGGTTCGGTTCACGAGCCGCCCTTCAAGCGCGCTTGCGGCCGGTATCTCCCTCTCGCTCGTGTTCACGTGGCTTGGGCTGAGCATCGGCTACTTCTCACCGCATCCGGTGAGCTTCTTCATAACTTCGATTGCGTTCGCCACTTATCTCGCCGTCCGCCTGTTCGAACCTCTCATAGCCCGTCTGCATTAACTTCATCACGGGATGTGGCTGCGGATCGGGATCGTGCTCGTATTGATCGTCGCCATCGGCGCAACCGCGAACTATTTGCGGCCGATTCCGGCCACTGCGGCGACCGGGAGCTTGCCGGCTTCAGAATCGATCCCGGGGACGCCGCCGGCGATTCCGTGGCCGGCCCACGGATCCGCGGCTCTGGCGGTCGCGCATCTCGGCATGATCGGCAGCTCGGGCAACGAGCAGCCGATTCCAGCCGCCAGCACAACGAAGGTCATGACCGCGCTCGTTCTGCTGGAAGACAAACCTCTCAAGAAAGGTGACAGCGGGCCGACCATCTCGCTGACCGATGTCGACGTTCAGTACTACCGCACCGACGTTGCGGGCGATCAGTCGACGGTACCGGTCGAGGCGGGTGAGACGCTGACGGAGCTGCAGGCGCTGGAAGGTGCGCTGATTCCCTCGGCGAACAATCTCGCCGAGACGCTCGCCCGATGGGACGCAGGCTCGATCGAGGCCTTCGTCACGAAGATGAACAAGCGCGCCGCCGACCTGCAGATGACTCACACGAGATTCGCCGACGTCAGCGGCGCATCACCGGGCAGCGTGAGCACGCCGTCAGACCTGGTGAAGCTCGGGACGTATGCGATGGAACACCAGGACGTCATTGCGCAAGTCGTCGCGATGGGTCAAGCCGACCTGCCGGTGGCGGGCACGGTCTACAACGTCGATTCCGTGCTCGGCAAGAGCGGCATTTTCGGAATCAAAACTGGTTCCGGTTTGAACACGGGCGCGAATTTCATGTTCGCGGCGAACGCCACCGTCGACGGCAGCCAGGTCGTCGTCTACGGATGCGTCATGGGCGAGCCCACGCTGCAGCAGGCGTTCACCGACACGCAGACCTTGATCGGCGCGGTCACCTCCGCGCTGCACGTGAGGAAGGTGATCACGCAAAACCAGACGCTGGCCACTTACACCACGGCGTGGGGTGAACAGACGGACCTGGTGGCGAGCGTCGACGTGAGTCTCGTCGAGTGGCCGGGCATGGTGCTCCGCCAGCGTCTGCGGGCCAATTCACTGACCGTCGACCATCCCATCGCCCCACGCACGCAGGAAGGCAGCGTGCACCTGGTCCTGGGTGATTACGACCTGGACGTTCCGCTCGTCACGGCCGATCCGCTGTATCCGCCGGGACGCTTCTGGCGGCTGACCCGAATCAGTCTCTAGCGGCGCACGCCTCCGTATACGCAGGCGAGACGCCATCCCATCCGGCGTGGTTCGCCTCGCGCCAGGCTGGACCGATTTCGCCCAGGCGGTCCCAACCCCCATGTTCGATCTCAACGCGGGTAATCGCGCGCGACTCGGGGCGAAACACGATCTCCACGTCGGTCGCATTTTTCGGGTCCGTCGCGATGTGCCACGTGTAACGCAAGCGACGCGGCCGGCTCCATTCGATGATGACGCCCCACTCGATCTCCTCGCCGCTTGACGTGCGCTCGAAAATTCGTCCCCCCGGCCGCGGCTCGAATACGATCTGAGCACCTTCCTCATGGGAGACGGAATGCTGGGCGGGCCACCAGGCGGTCGCTCGGGCAGTCCAGGTGTCAAAAGCGTGCTCGGCACTGCACTCGACCGTGAACGAGATCCTCAGCGGCTCGATCAATTTCCCCGCCGCTTCCGACTCCGCTGCGTGTTTTCGGCAAAGAGCTTGAAGCGCACGGTGGCGTCGCCCCAAACCTGAGCGAGGTAGCGACGAGCCGCCTCGGCGCCCTGCTCGTCGAGGCGGTAGAGACGCCTCGTGCCGAGGTGTTCATCCCTGACCAGTCCAGCCTGGCTCAGCACCCGCAAATGGCGCGACACTGCCGGCCGGCTGATCGGAAGGCGATCGGCGATGTCCTGCACGGAGCGCGGCCGGTTCGCGAGGAGCTGCACGATTTCTCGACGGTAGGAATTACCCAACGCGTCAAACGGGTCTCGGAGTGGAGCCGCTCGAGGCACATAGAGTATGGTAACCGCATCGTTACGTAACCAACTCGTTACCGAAGGAGGAAGACATGCCCCCGAGCAAGGTCAAGGGTGCGGGCACAAAGCAGTCACCGTGGGAATTGACGACGCCGAGCGGGTCCTCTCAATACCTCATGTACAAGGACGAAGCCGCCAACCCCCCTGCGATTGTCTGCATCGTAGGCAAGACCGAGCTGCGCTATCAGCTGCGGGCCATCGACGATCTTCACGCGATGTTGAAGAAGCACGGCGACTGGATGCCGCTCGGCAGCGCCGACGAGCAAAAGCCGGCGGCCGAGGGAACGGTGGAAGCCTGGGGAAGATCGCCGAAGAATCCCGCCGGCGGTTGGTACGGCTTGAAGAAGGGCCTGCGTGGCCGCTTCGGAATGTACATGCCGCCTCTGATGGAGGCGCTCGGATTGGCCGAGCTCGAGCACAACCCGAAGAACAACCGCATGCGCGCGATCTAACCTTCTCCGGCTCACAATTCCTCCATGGGTTTCATCTCTCGGGGCTTCCGCGGCAAGCGTCGCGACACCGCCGAACCTGGGCGACTGCCCCCGGGCCAGTACCTGGTGACGGATTTCCCGGTCCTGTCTGCAGGACCGACGCCGCGAATCAACCTCGACGAGTGGACGTTCACGATCGAAGGCGAGATCGACGAGCCGAAACATTGGACGTGGAAGGAGTTCGTGGCCCTGCCTTCGGACATCGTCACCAAAGACATCCACTGCGTGACGAAATGGTCGAAGTTCGACACGGCGTGGAAAGGCGTTTCCGTCGACACGCTGCTCGAAGGAGTAGAGACCGCGGCCGACTACGTCACGGCATTCAGCTATGGCGGGTACACCACCAACCTTCCGCTGGAGGACTTGATGGACGGCAAGGCCTGGGTCGCCTACGAGTTCGACGGCCAGCCCCTGCATCCCGAGCACGGCGGTCCGGCGCGGTTGCTGGTGCCACACCTTTATTTCTGGAAGAGCGCGAAGTGGGTGCGCGGCTTGCGGCTCGAGAAGGAGCAGCACCCGGGATTTTGGGAATCGAACGGCTATCACCTTTACGGAGATCCGTGGCGGGAACAGCGGTACTGGGGAGACTGAAAATCGCGGCGAAATCGGGGCCTGCGGCGTGATTCCGCGGGGGCCCCTACAGTGGCAGCTCGGCACGGTCGCCGAGCTGGCGCCGGAGACTCAGCGCGTCGTGAGCATCAACCTCGATCTGACGGACTGGCCCGGCCACCTGCCCGGGCAGCACGTGGACGTGCGCTTGACCGCGGAGGACGGCTATCAGGCCGAGCGCAGCTACTCGATCGCGACGCCGCCTGAAGCGCGCCGGCTGGGGCTTACGGTCGAGCGCCTCGACGATGGAGAAGTTTCGCCCTATCTGGCCGGAGAGCTGCGGGTCGGCGACAAACTCGAGCTCCGCGGACCGATCGGTGGCTACTTCGTGTGGCGTGCAAGTGACGACCGGCCTCTTCTGTTGATCGGCGGAGGTTCCGGCATCGTGCCTTTGATGGCGATGCTCCGTCACCGCGC
>DATLKH010000075.1:0-5111 GCA_035538475.1 Candidatus Dormiibacterota bacterium
CGCGGTCGTCACCATCCCGGCGACGTCGATCAGGTCCTTCACCCCGACGGCCGGACCGTCGCCGGTCTCGTGAGAGACCGAAATGAACGCGTTGAGGTCGGCCCGCTTCTCAATCCGGCCCCGGGCTGCGTCGAGGTTCACCGAGTGAATTGTCGTGTCTCAGCGCGGGGGCATCGCGTTATCCTTCCGCGCTGATGTCAGGCCCAACTGGCGGTTTCACCGCCGCCAACCTCATGTGGACCAAGGTCGACGTCCTGACCTCGTATCAGCGCTTGACGGCGGAAATCCAGATCCGCGGCCGGCTGCGGGAGACGATCAACGACCCGGAGCCTCTGTTCCACCTCCGCAACGTCAGCGCCGAGCCGCTCGTGCCGGGCGCGGTCCAGCTGGCGGGTGTTCCCGAAGGCTTGTTCAACAAAGCCATGGTCGGCGGCATCCGCACGATCGATCCCGAACCACCCCCGCCGGATCAGGTAATCGAGATGATTCGCCGCTACATCATGTTTCAGGCGGGTACGTTCATGGTCACAGGAGCCGCCGAGTTCCCGAAGGCCACCGACAGCTCGATGCACAACGAGATCTTGATGAAGAACCCGTTCTTCCCGATCCTCGACGCCACCGTCACGATCTTCTGTGTGGCGGGGAAGACGTGGACGCAGCCCAGCATCCTGGTCAACCGGGACCAGATGCTTGCCTTGTTCCTAGGCTGAGCTTCTTCCGAACAGCCGCTTCAGCCTGAGTCCGAGCACGTGCCAGAACAGCGCTAACGCGTTGATGTGGCTCGCCGCGGCGGGTACGGACGCTGGCGCAGACGCACTCTCGGCTGCCGGGTCGGCGGGCGAGGACGCGGTCTCGAGATTGGCTTTGATGCAGGTCGCCATCTCGTTCACCATTCGCCGCGAAACGTCCTCCATGACGCCTCGGCCGAACTGAGCCACCCGGCCGGCGACGTGGTAATCGGTCGTGATCTTGACCACGGAACCGCCGTCGACTGATTCGACGTGCATCTGTGCGGTGGCTCGGGCCGAGCCGGGACCGGTGGTCTCGCGGCCTTCTGCCGTCAGCGTGGCCGTGCGGTCCGCGTCGCTGCGCTCGGAGATTCGCGCAGTGCCGTTGTAAGCGACCGTGATCGGCCCGACTTTGATCTTGACCCTGCCTTTGAAGGTGCTGGGATCGACCACCTCCGACAGTTCGGCGCCCGGAACGCAGGCTGCGACTCGGTTGACGTCCAGCAAATAAGCGAAAACCCGATCTGGTGGCGCGCCGACCTGGAATGAATTCTCCAGTTGCATTTCTGGCCTAAAAGTAGCGCAATAGTGTTATTCGCCTATTTGGCTGAGGATCTCAGCGCTTCCGCGACGCGCTGAGGCATATTGGAGGTCGGGATGAAACACAAGGTCTCCACCACCGTCAACGGCCATCGGTACGAACGTGAGGTCGAGCCCCGCCTCCTTCTCGTCCACTACCTGCGCGACAACCTGGGGCTCACGGGAACGCACATCGGCTGCGATACCAGCCAGTGCGGCGCGTGCACGATCCTCGTCGATGGCAAGGCGGTGAAGAGCTGCACGATGTTTGCGGTTCAGGCGGAAGGCAAGGACCTGACGACCATCGAAGGCATGGCCAAGGACGGTCAGCTGCACCCGATCCAGCAAGCGTTCTGGGACGAGCACGGGCTGCAGTGCGGTTACTGCACACCCGGATTCATCATGGCCGCCGCCTATCTGCTTTCGGTGAATCCGAATCCGACCGAGGACGAGATTCGGAGAGGACTCGAAGGCAACCTGTGTCGCTGCACCGGTTACGTGAACATCATCAAGGCCGTCAAGACCGCGGCCAAGACAATGGGCGCCGCTCCGTCGAAAGCCGGCGAGCGCGCCACCGTGCAGAGGAGCTGAGCCATGGCTGTCAGCACTTTGATCGGCGCCAAGATCCAGCGGCGCGAGGACCCGCGGCTGGTCAGCGGTCGCGCTCGGTACGTCGACGACCTGCAGCCCACTCGCGTACTTCACGCGGCATTTGTCCGCAGCCCGTACGGCCACGCCAAGATCAAGCGAATCGAGCTCACCAAAGCGGTCAAGTCGCCGGGCGTTGCAGCGATCTACACGGCGCGTGATTTCGAGAAATTGTTGAACGGGGCGATACCGGTGACGGTCTCTTTCGTGCCCGACAAGAAGCAGGCCATCGGCTGGGCTTACATCGCCAAAGACGAGGCGCGCTACAACGGGGAAGTCGTCGCGGTTGTGTTGGCCAATGAGCGTTACCAGGCCGCCGACGCTGCCGCCCTGGTCGACGTCGAGTACGAACCCTTGACTCCGGTCACGGATCTGGAGGCCGCGACCAAGGGTGGACCGACCGCCCACACGGGCGGGCCTGACAACATCGCTTGGGATTACACGGCTGCCGGCGGCGACGTGAAAGCCGCCTTTGCGGAGGCAGACGTCGTCGTCAAGCAGCGCATCATCCAGCAGCGGCTCTTTCCGATTGCGATGGAAGGACGCGCGGTCGTCGCCGATTTCGTGCCGGTCGAGAACAAGCTCACGATGTGGACTTCGACGCAAGTCCCGCACTGGGTGCGGCTCTGTTTGACGCTCGCGACCGGCATTCCGGAATCCAACATTCGGGTGATCGCTCCCGACGTGGGTGGAGGATTCGGGAGCAAGATCCACATCTATCCAGAGGAATACCTGCTGGCCATGGCCTCCAAGCTGTCCGGCCAGCCTGTGAAGTGGGTCGAAGGGCGGACCGAGAACCTCGCCGCAACTCACCACGGCCGAGCTCAAATCTTCGACGTCGAGCTCGGGGCCAAGAAGGACGGAACGCTGCTCGGTTACAAAGTCACGCAATACGTCGATTCAGGCGCGTACGTCAGCGTCTTCAGCTCGTTCATGGCTTCGGCCTACGTCGTTGCGGCAGGCGCATATGACTTGAAGAACGTCGAGTTCCGTACCGTCGGTGTGCTCACCAACACGACTCCAACCGACGCCTACCGCGGCGCCGGCCGGCCCGAGGCGACGCACGCGATCGAGCGCGCGGTGGACATGATGGCGCAAAAGCTGAATATGGATCCCGCCGAGCTGCGGCGAAAGAACTTCAGCAAGCAGTTCCCGCACGCCAACTACCTCGGCATCTCATACGACTCCGGCGATTACGACAAGGCTTTGACGAGAGCGCTCGAGAAAGTCGGCTATTCAGACCTGCGTAAGCAACAAGAAGAGCTGCGCAAGAAGGGCCGCTACCTCGGCATCGGACTTTCGACGTGGATCGAGGTCTGCGGTTTCGGACCGACCGCGATCACGACCGTCCACGAACCGTTGGGCTTGGTGGAAACGGCGGTCGTGCGCATGCACCCGACTGGTTCGGTGAGCGTCTACACGGGCACCAGCCCGCACGGTCAAGGCCACGACACCACATTTGCTCAGATCGCAGCCGATACGCTCGGAGTCCCGATCGACGCCGTCGAGGTGCACCACGGCGACACGGGTGACACACCTTTCGGTTATGGAACCTACGGCAGCCGCAGCCTCCATGTCGGTGGAAGCGCGGTTCTGATGTCGTCCCGCAAGATCGTGGACAAGGCGAAGAAGATTGCCGCTCACATGCTCGAGGCGTCGGAGGAGGACATCGTCTTCGACCAAGGCCGCTTCTCGGTCAAGGGCAGTCCCGACAAAGCCAAGACGATCGGAGAGGTTGCATTCAAAGCGCACCTCACCGGCCTTCCCGAAGGCATGGAGAACGGTCTCGAGGCTGTGACCTACTACGACCCGCCGGATCTCTCGTGGCCGTTTGGTGCCCATGTTTGCGTGGTCGAGGTCGACGCAGAAACGGGAAACGTCAGGCTGCAGAAATACGTCGCCGTCGACGACTGCGGAAACGTGATCAATCCGATGATCGTCGAGGGTCAGGTCCACGGCGGCGTGGTCCAGGGGATCGCGCAGGCTCTGTACGAAGAGGTGCTCTACGACCCAGACTCCGGCGCCCTCAAGACGGGGACCCTGCTCGACTACATGATCCCAACCGCCAACGAAATTCCGGAGTTCATCACCGACCGCACCGTTACGCCCTCGACCACCAACCCTCTGGGCGTGAAGGGAATTGGCGAGGCGGGCACGATCGCGAGCTCCGTGGCGGTGATCAACGCCGTCGTCGATGCACTGAGTCCGTTCGGCATCGACCATGTCGACATGCCGGCCAGCCCGGACCGAGTCTGGGCGCAGATCAAGGAGGCACGCCAGTGATTCCTGCAGCATTCGAATACGCGCGAGCCTCCTCGGTCGAGGAGGCATCCAAGCTCCTCAAGGACTTCGGCGATGACGCAAAGGTCCTCGCCGGCGGACACAGCCTCATTCCTTTGATGCGGCTGCGTCTTGCGCAACCCAGCGCGTTGGTGGACATCAACGAGATCAAAGATCTCGATCACATCAAGGCCGACGGAAACAAGCTTCGAGTCGGTGCGTTGACTCGCCACGTCACGATCCAGAACTCGTCAGCGGTCAAAGAAAAGCTGCCGTTATTGGCAGAGATCGCCGGTGAGGTGGGGGACAACCAGGTGCGCAACATGGGCACGATGGGCGGCGTGATCGCGCATGCCGACGCGGCGGGCGATTACCCGACGCTGGCCCTCATGCTCGACGCGGAGATCGTCACCAACAAACGCACGATCGCGGCCAAGGATTTCTTCAAGGACCTGTTCACGACCGCGCTTGGTCCCGATGAGATCGTGACCGAGGTTGTTTTTCCGGTCGCGACCGGCGCGCACAAGTACATCAAGTTCCGCCGCCGCTTGTTCGACTGGGCCATCGTCGGGGTCGCGGCGCAAAAGATGAACGGGGATTGGCGGATCGGTTTGACCAACGTCGGGCCGATTCCGGTCCGAGCCAAAACGGTCGAGGATGCGCTGCACGGCGGCGCGAAGCCGGAAGAGGCCGCGGAGCATGCATCCGACGGACTCAGCCCAGCCGCTGACCTGCGCGCCAGCCCGGAGTACAAGAAGCACCTCGCGCGTGTCCTCACCAAACGAGCCATCAATCAGGCCGAAGGCAAGGAGTAGCTGAATGGCTACGGTCGAGAAAGCAGTCCGCCGCTCGCAGCACTTCATCGGCGGACAGTTC
>DATLKH010000076.1:0-7270 GCA_035538475.1 Candidatus Dormiibacterota bacterium
ACGACTCCGCCTTCGCGCGAGCTCCAAAGACGGGTCGGCGCCGCCACCTCGGAGCCTCACCGCCAATTCATGCTGCAGATCGCCGGCAGGCTGCGCGCCACTCGTTTGAACGAGTCGAAGCTCGCGTACCGGTCGGCTGACGAGCTGCTGAATGACCTTCGCGTGGTCCGGACCTCGCTGGCCGCGGCGGGCGCGACTCGGCTTGCGCATGGCGAGGTGCAGCACCTGATCTGGCAGGCCGAGACATTTGGCTTCCACCTTGCCGAGCTCGAGGTGAGGCAGCACAGCAAGGTGCACGAGCAAGCGCTGGAGGAGGTTCGTTCGGGGGGCCGGCGCTCATCGATGACCCGGGAGGTTCTCGACACGCTCGGCGTGATGGCCGAGCTTCAATCTCGATTTGGGCGCAACAGCTGCAGTCGCTACGTCATCAGCTTCACGCGCGGAGCGCATGACGTGGCCGCCGTCTACGAGCTGGCGCAGCATGCGCCTGGCGGAAGAGCTCCGGAGCTCGATGTCGTTCCGCTGTTCGAGACTCTCGGCGATCTGAGCTGTGCGACTCGAGTCATGGATGAGATCGTCGAGCTCGAGCCGGTCAAGCAGCGCCTGGCTGCGAATGGACAGCGTGTGGAGGTCATGCTCGGTTACTCGGATTCGGCCAAGGAAGCCGGGCCGCTCGCCGCGACGATCGCACTGCACGACGCGCAGGCGGCGCTTACGAAGTGGGCGAAGCGCAAGCGTTTGGAGCTCGTCCTGTTCCACGGCCGCGGCGGAGCCCTCGGCCGCGGCGGCGGTCCTGCCAATCGAGCCGTCCGCGCCCAGGCGCCAGGGTCGGTGGCCGGCCGCTTCAAAGTCACCGAACAGGGTGAGGTCATCTTTGCGCGCTACGGCAATCACGCGATCGCGCGCCGACATCTCGAGCAGGTGACGGCCGCCGTGCTCGAGGCGTCCTCGCCCACCGGACAGAAGGCTGATCCGGCCGATCGGTTCTCGAGCATGGCCGCGTTGATCGCCGCCGCCTCCCGTGAGGCGTACCGAAAGCTCGTCGAAACCCCGGGCTTCGAGGAATGGTTTTTGAAGGTCAGCCCGATCGAGGAGCTCGGCCACCTGCGCATCGCCTCACGTCCCAGCCGGCGGGCGAGTGGACACCGGCTCGAAGATCTGCGCGCGATTCCGTGGGTCTTTGCCTGGTCCCAGACGCGACTGAACCTTGCAGGTTGGTATGGAATCGGGAGCGGGCTCGCGGCGGCGCCGCTCGGTGAGCTGCGCCGTGCCTACGACGAGTGGCCGCTTTTCAACGTCACGCTGGACAACGCGGAAATGGGACTCGCCAAAACGGATCGGCGGATCGCTGAGCGTTATCTGGGTCTTGGCGGCAGAGCCGGCCTGTCCGAGAGGGTGCTTCGCGAGTACGAGCTCACGATGGAGATGGTGCTTGCGGTGACGGGACACACTCGATTGCTCGAAGACCGGCGCGTGCTCTCATGGGCAATCGAGCTGCGCAACCCGTATGTGGATGCTCTGTCACATCTGCAGCTGCGGGCGCTGAGGGAGATGCGAAACCAACGGATCGGGCGAGCAGCGCGTACTCAGGCGGAGCGGCTGTTCCAGCTCACGGTCAACGGAGTCGCGGCCGGGCTCCAAAATACGGGATAGTCGCGACCAACCAAAGGACGGGCTACGCGGCGCCCAACTGCTGGAGCGTCGGCAGCTCCTCTTGGAGGAGCTCGACCGCTTCGGGATCCCATTGCTTCCCCGCGCCCGCTCGCAGCACCTGCAGCGCCTCTTCGGTCGAGCATCGACCCCGATATGGCCTGTCGTTGACCAGCGCATCGAACGCGTCGCAAACCGAAACGATTCGCGCGGCGCGTGGAATCTCTCTGGCCCGCAATCCGTCGGGATAACCGAGTCCGTCGTACCGCTCGTGATGGTGCCGGATGATCGGCAGCAGCCCGGACGTCGACCGAAGTGGACGGACGATGTTCTCGCCGATCGCGACATGCGCCTGCATCTGCGGCCACTCGACCGGATTGAGCGGCCCCGGCTTCTGGAGGATCGAATCGGAAACGCCGATCTTGCCGATGTCGTGGATGATTCCGCCTCGATAGAGAACGTCCAGCGTCGGCTCGGGCAAGCCCAGGACTTGGCCGAGCAAGCGTGCGCTCTCGCCGACGCGTTGGGTGTGCCTTTCCGTGAAGGAATCCTTGGCCTCAACGGCGGTGGCGAGCGAGAAGATCACGTGCTCAGCTCCATCCAGCGTGTTGTAGAGCTGCTTGAGTCGAAGGGCCGAGCGAACCCGGGCGATCAACTCTGCCGCCTCGACGGGCTTGGCCATGAAGTCGTCAGCCCCGGCTTCGAGGGCCATGATCCGATGGGTGGTCTGGCTGAGCCCGGTGATCATCACGACCGGCAGCAACCGTCCGCCCGGCATGGCCTTGATCCGCCGGCACACTTCATAGCCGTCCATGCGGGGCATGCGGACGTCGAGGAGCACCAGATCAGGAGGAGCGAGCTCGATCGCCGAAAGCGCGGTCGGACCGTCTTCCGCCAAGAGCACCTCGCAATCGATCTGCGCCAGATACGTCTTGATCAACTCGCGGTTGGCCGCTCCGTCGTCGACCACCAGGACCACCGGCTTCATCGAGATGACCCCCTTAAGGCGTTGACGTTAAGCCATCCGGGATAAGTTTCGTCAAGAAGGAACGTCGCGGGGGTGCCAGGCAACCAAAACTCGACCGGCGGAATACTCAGGCGGTCGCGCTCTTGACCTCGGCGGGTCTGACGGTTCCCGAGGAAGCGGCCAGAGCCGCCCGCAAGTGCCGGTTCGCTTCGGCCAGTGCGCCCCGCGCTTCGAGGACTTCGGCGTACGCCGCGTGGATCCGGCTCAGGTCGGCTCCTCGCCCCAGCGACTCGGCCGCACCCAATGAGGCCGCGAAGTACCCGTCGGCCGCTTCGTCCTGGCCTCGCCGGGCGGCGATGCGGCCCAGTTTCAGAAGGGCTTGAGCCTCGATCGGGGCCTCGTGAAGACGTGATGCCACTTCGGCCGCCTCCTCCGCAACCTCGGCTGCGCGCTCGACGTTGCCTTCGGCCAGCTCGAGCTCGCAAAGGCTCAAAAGGATGCTCCCCCTGCCTGTTTCGACGCCCTCCTCTTCAAAGATCCGGAGCGCGCGCTCGATGTGCTTGCGCGCCGCGCCGGCGTCATTCAAGCGGACGAGCATCGATCCGAGATTGTCCAGCGAGCGGGCCAGCGAGAGCCGGTCTTGAAGCGTCTCGTGGAGGGCGATCGCCTTCTGCACGTAGCGCGACGCTTCAGCGATCTCGCCGGTTTGCTCGAACGCCATTCCGAGACCGCTGTACATGAGCGATAAGCGCCGCATGTCTTGCACGACGCCTCCGGCCGCGATCGCCTTTTCGTACGTGTCGATTGCCTCACGCCACTGCTGATTGCTGAGCTGAACCTGGGCCAGGATCGCCAGCAAGCGGGCTTCGCTCGAGCTCGGGTACGACTTGAGCGACCGAAGTGCGTCCACCGCAGACTCGGCGAGATGAAGCGCGATCGGGTCGTGCATGAGTTGGGCACCTTGAGCTTCGGTGCCCAGGGCCTCCGCCACCATCAGACGGTCGCCCGTGCGTTCGAAATAGGCACGGGCCGCGGCCGCATAGCGCCTGCCCGTGAGAGGCTGGCCGAGCCTTAGATACGCGAGGCCGGCGATCAGTTTGATGCGTGCTTCCGACGGTGCGTCCAGGCGCTGACCGAGCAGGTGCTCCGCGCGGGCGGCCGCACCGATGTTGTCGCCAATGGACACCAGGCGCTCGAGGTTGCCGATCTCGATTTCGGAAAGCGGCGCCGTCGTCGGTTCAGCCAGGAAGTAGTCCAGCGGCCGGCCCGTGCGATCGGCGATGAGCCGCAACGTCTCCATCGAGGGCTTGGCCTTGCCGACCTCGACGAAATAGATCGCGGTCCGGCTGATGTCGCTTCGCGCGACCTGCCCAAGACTCAGGCCGGCATCCATCCGAGCTTGCTTGACGGTGCCCGGCCGGATCTCCACCCCCTTTCGCCGGCCACGACGGCCCGAAATTGCTCTCCCGGGGACTTTCGGGCCGCCGGCAGCCAGGTACGTTTCCACGTTAGGTATGGCGCAAGATTAGACCAAATCTTGCCGCCACTTGACGTTTTTGCTTGACGTTTTGGCTACGAGTGGCAGCAGGGTACGCTGTCGGCCGCGACCGTCATCGCCATCGTGAGCATGGACATCGCCGCGAGGAGGGCGGCGAAAAACAACTTCCGCATTCAAATCACCTCCTTTGCCGCACAGACCGTGCCGGCCCTGGGGTGACACAACCGCAGCACGCCGTGGCGTAGGGATTCCAGGCCTCGCAGCCTCCAGATGTGCTCGCCGTTCCCCTCCTAAGCGGTGTTCCACACCCGCCCGGCTGTGCTACAAGTGACGCGCGTCGATGTTAATTGAAAGCCAGGTTGAATTAACACCAGCCATCCGGACAATTTTTTGGACCGTCGGGTGAAGTCCCGGGTTCTCGTCGTCGACGACGACGCGCAGGTTGTCAAGCTGCTCACGACCTACCTGCGTGACTCGGTTGACGAGGTTCGCGGCCTGACAGACTCGCATCAGGTCGAGCACGAGTTCACCCAGTTCGCCCCGGACCTGTTGATCCTCGATCTCCATATGCCCCAGCCCGACGGGTTCGAGGTGCTGAGGCGGCTGAGGGGGGTGCGTCAGAGCCTGGGGTTTCTGCCCGTGATCGTGATCACAGGTGACAGCGGTCACGTCGCCCGAAACAGCGCCTTGATCCTGGGGGCGGATGAATTCCTGCTGAAGCCGGTCGACCGCGACGAACTCGTGCTGCGCGTCCGCAACCTGCTTCGAACGCGCCAGCTGTTCCTCGAAACGCGCCAGCTGCCGCCGGACTGATTCAGCGCAGGTACGGACGCATCATGTTCCCCAGCTCGTCCAGGCTGCGCAGCGCCGCATCGCGCCCCTCCGAGGGGACGTAGTAGATGAGGCGCTCGAGACCGGCCGTGGCGAGCCGTTCGATCTCGCTTGCACCTCGTCGCGGATAGAAGGAGACCGGGATCGGATCGCGGCCCGCGGCTTGGGCCATCCGCTGCAGCTCGGGAATCCGTTCGACAGCCTGCCCGCGATTGGGCATCCAGCCGTCGGCGTAGCGCACGACTCGCTCCAGGACCAGTGGACCGTTGCCGCCTAGAAGGATCGGCGGGTGCGGCTTCTGTACCGGCTTCGGCCAGCTCCACATGGGTCCGAAATCAACCATCTCGCCGTGGTACTCCGCGACCTCCTGCGTCCAGATCGCTTTGACCGCCTCCGTCCTTTCCCGAAGCAGCGTCCATCGCGAGCTGAACTCGGTGCCGTGGTCAGCCATCTCCTCGCGATTCCAGCCGCCTCCGATGCCGAAGATGAAGCGCCCATTGGAGACGTGGTCCACGCTGGCGGCCTCCTTCGCAGTGTGGATGGGATCGCGCTCGACCAACAGGCAGATGCCCGTTCCGACCCGAATCGTCTTGGTGGCGTGGGCCGCCACCGTCAGCGCGACGAACGGGTCCATCGTGTGCCAGTAGCGCATCGGCAGCTCGCCGCCCGCCGGGTAAGGGCTCAGCCGGCTCGTCGGAATATGCGAGTGCTCGGCGACCCATAGCGACTCGAACCCGAGCTGCTCCGCGGCCGGCGCAAGCTCGTCCATCGAGATCGCGTAATCGGTGGGAAAGACCGCGACCCCGAACTTCACCAGCTCATGGTGAAGGAATCGTCTAGCAGGCCAGGGCGGGCCTCGCCAGCCGGCGAACTGAGGCGGTGAGGCCTCCTCCATCGTCCAGTGCCTGGAACAGCGCGCTGATCGCCCGTGCATCGAGCCGCACGCCGGCCTCTCCCATCAACACGCGCCGGGCTTCGGCGTCACTGCACGCCTGGCGGTAGGGGCGGTCGGAGGTCAGCGCGTCATAGGTGTCCGCAACGGCCACGATCCGGGCTTCGATCGGGATCGATTCCTCTTTCAGCCCGTACGGGTATCCGCTTCCATCCAGCCTTTCGTGGTGGTACAGCACCGCCAGCACCTCGCGGCTGGACTGGCCGGCGCGGTGCAGCAGGTTGAGGCCCATTTCCGGATGCAGGCGGACGATGTTCCACTCGGCCTCGTCGAGCGGCGCGCCCTTGTCGAGCACACCATGCGGGATGCCGAGCTTGCCGATATCGTGCAGCAGCCCTGCTCGGGCGAGCACCCGGAGCTCGGCGGCGCTCATCGCGAGCTGCCTGCCGATGTGGATGCAAAGGCGGGCGACGCGCAGGTTGTGCTCCCGGGCCTCCCGGTCTTTCACCTTCATGCCCAAGGCCATGACGGCGCCTAGCCAGCCGCGAATCTGATCTTGTACAGGTGGATGTGCCGGCATGAGATACCCCTTCACAACTTGCTTACGAGCGGGTTCTGTAAGCGGCGTTCGGGACAATCAACGGTCGGGCGGCCAACTTTGGTCGCCGAGTTCCGCTCGCCAGGCCACTTTTCGTAGCTCTAATTCACCTGGTGGCTCATCACCCGAATGCAATGCCAGCCCGTTAATTCCGCCTTTTTCCGCCACGAGATGCGAAATCGGGTGCGCAATTCGGCGTGTTTCCGCCGATAAAGGCGGAATCAGGGACGCCCGCAGGAGTTCCGCCGATTCGGCGGTGTGAAGCACAAGCGGGGACTCAGCCCTCCGCAAACTCGAGCGTTCGTGTTCCGCTCAGATCGACCCAGTAACGTCCGCGCCCGCGCACGATCCGCATCAAAACCTGCTCACAGCTCGGGCAGCGGACCACCGTTCCCGGCGCGTGAACGTACACATCGACCCGTCCGACCGCGTTGACGGCCGAGCAACCTGCGCACGTGGCCTCGGCGGCTGTCATCTCCATGGTGAAGATCTCCCTGAGCAGTCCCCCGATCGCGTTGCCGTCGAGTTTCATATCGGCCGTTTCCATCGTCATCCTCCAGTCGGACCGAAGCGTTCGGTCTTGATCCAATCCGGTGCGTAGTCCATGCGCACCAAAAGCGTCGCGGCGGCCTCCACGAATGGCGTCGGTCCGCAGATGAAAGCGACGGGCATTTGGTTGCCCGGCCATGCGACCTCTTTGAGCATGGGCCCATCAAGGCGCCGCGCATATCCAGACCATCCAGGTGGTTGCTCGCGCGTGAGCGTGTGATGAACCGCCAAACCGTCACCCGATGCAGCCAGCCGGTCGGGCTCTTCCCTGTAGATGATGTCCTC
>DATLKH010000077.1:0-3038 GCA_035538475.1 Candidatus Dormiibacterota bacterium
TGCCGAAGCCCTTGCCCTTCCCTTCAACGCGATCGAACCGATCCTCAAATCTCTGACCAGCGCCAACTTCCTCGACGCCCTCGGCCTCGCCCAGGACCAGGGGCCGTGGCTCGGGCGTCCGCTCCCGGAGCGGATGACGTACGCGATCACCAAGCAGGGACGGACCCGTAGCGACCAGATCGCGGACGCGACGACTCGATATCTGGGCCCCGCGCCGGTCTCGATGCAGGAATACAAAGCGGTGCTCGCCGAGGCGGCCAAGCCGGCGACGCTGGATCTGGTCAAGGTCGGCCTGGCGCTCAGCGGAATCGAGCTGGCGCCGGGGGTGATGGAGGCGGTGCGCGCCGCCGTGAACTCGCGGTCTTCGATCTTCATCTACGGTGCGCCCGGCAACGGAAAGACCACGCTGGCACGGCGCATTCCCAGCCTGCTCGGCGGCCCGATCATCATTCCGGTCGCTCTCGATATCGGAGCCGGCGAGGTGATGACCGTCTTTGACGGCGCCATTCACAAGCTGGAGCCGAATCAACCCGCGGACCGCCGCTGGCGCAGGGTCTCGAGACCGCTGGTTCAGGTCGGCGGCGAGTTTCAGCTCGAGATGTTCGATCCCACGTGGGAGCCGGGCAGCCGCGTCTACGGCGCTCCGCTGCAGGTCATGGCCAACGGCGGCGTGCTCCTGATCGACGATCTCGGGCGTCAACGGGTTTCGCCCAAGCAGATCCTCGACCGCCTGCTCGTTCCGCTGGAGCAAGACATGGACTTTCTCAACCTGAGCGCAAGCGGGCGGAAGATGGATGTCCCGTTCCGCGCGCAGCTTGCCCTGTCGACGAACTTGAAGCCGGCGGAGCTTCTGGACGAAGCGTATTTGCGAAGACTCGCGTACAAGGTGCTGATGCCCGATCCGACGTGGGAGATGTGGAGCCGCATCTTCGAGCGCGAACGCGAGCGTTTGACGATTCAGAAGGACGGAGCCGCGCTCGACATGATCCAGAGCCTTTACAGCGGGCGTCCGCTGCGCGGCAACCACCCGCGCGACTTGCTGGAAAGGCTCGTGGATGTTTCCTCGGCGCGCGGGGTTCGACCGCAGCTGACTCCAGAGCTGATCGAAGCCGCGTGGAACACGCTGTTCATCGCGAGCTGAATCGGGGCGTCCCGTCACTTTCGGATAGTCGCGACTATCGGGGACTGGGAGCGCAAAAGCTTGAAACACTCCGGATAGTCCGGACTATCCGTACGCGGGCATTGACGGCCAGGCGTGGGCATCAAAGTCGATGGGTATACTCACTCTCCGCGTCATTAGCGGCGGTGGCGGAATGGCAGACGCGCTAGTTTCAGGAGCTAGTGGGGGCAACCCCGTGGAGGTTCAACTCCTCTCCGCCGCACCAGTTGTTTGCCCGGTCGCGATTCGACACCTCTGACGTCAGACGCGCGGAATCCTTCGCCTTGAAACCCACCTTTGACGCCAAACGGGCCAAATCCGTTTTCTCTAGCCTTTCACTGGTGGATGACGCTGAGCGACTGACGCGGCTCGCTGAGCTGACCGTGTCGATCGGCGTCAACGTCCAGCCGGGGCAGACCGTACTTGTGCGCGGCTTCGTCGAGCACGCGCCAGTCGTCCGCGAAGTCGCGAGAGCCGCCTATCGGGCGGGTGCGCGACGCGTCGATGCGCTCTACGGAGACCGCCACATCCAACGGGCTTTGGTCGAGTTTGCGCCTGAGGCATCTCTAAACGAGACGCGACCGTGGGAGCTCTCCCATCTCGAAACGATGGAGCGCGAGGGCGGCGCGGTCGTGATCATCAGCGGTGATCCGCATCCCACCCTGCTCGCCGATCTGGACGGCCGTCGAGTCGGCAAGGCTCGAAGCGACGCGTATCACGCGAAGTGGATGCACCTCATCTGGGATCGGACGGTGGCGTGGACGATCGTGGCTTACCCGACCCCCGCGTGGGCCACTCAGGTCTTCGGCAAACCTGACGTGGAAGCGCTGTGGTCGGCGATCGAAAAGGCGGTCCGGCTGGACCAACCCGATCCAGAAGCCGCGTGGCGGAAGCACATCGAACGGCTCAGGAACGTCGCGACGGCGCTGAATGAGAGGCACTTCGATTCGCTGCGCTACCGAGGGCCGGGTACGGATTTTGAAGTGGGGCTGCTGCCCAGCTCGTCCTGGGAGGCGGCCGAGTCCAAAACCGTTTTCGGTGTTTCGCATGTGCCCAACATGCCGACCGAGGAAGTCTTTACCTCACCAGATCGCCGCCGGGCTGAAGGCAAGCTGCGCTCCACACGTCCGCTTCAGCTTGTCGGCACCACGGTGCGGGACCTGGAATTCGAGTTTCGGGACGGAAAGATCGTCAGTGTGAATGCCAGCTCGGGAGCAGACGTCGTGAGGGCCGAGCTGGAGACGGACGAGAGTGCGGCCCACCTGGGCGAGATCTCGCTGGTCGATGGATCGTCGACGGTCGGCAAGCTCGGCCTCACGTTCTGCAACACGTTGTTCGACGAGAATGCGACATGCCACATCGCGTATGGATCCGGATTCGCCGAATGCGTCACAGATGAAGCCGATCGCGCCGCAGGCCTGAACGACTCAGCCGCTCACACCGATTTCATGGTCGGCGGACCCGAAGTCGAGATCGATGGCCGCGAGCGTGGCGGAGCCTGGGTCCCGATTCTCCGTCACGACGAGTTTCAGATCGCCTGAGTGTCCTAGCGGGCGAGGACTCGCTCCAGCTGTTCCTTGTTCATCCGCGAGCGCCCGCGGATGCCGCGCTCTTTGGCTTCGTTCCGGAGCTGGTCGTACGTTGGCCCTCCCGATCCGCGGTGGGATCTGAGGCCGCCGCGGCGGGCGGAGGAGATGTCTTCGAGTGAGGTGCGGCTGACTTCCTTCGCTTCACCGTGGCGGGCGCGCTCCTTGTTGACCGTGCGGGCGGCGATTTCTTCGGCCTTGTCTTCGCTTCGGCCGTGCTCGAGCAGCCCTTCCTTTATATGTTCGTACTGCCTTTCACGCTTTTCGCTCCAGGCGCGTCGTGGCATGGCTCA
>DATLKH010000078.1:0-3156 GCA_035538475.1 Candidatus Dormiibacterota bacterium
CTTCGTGTAGGCACATGCGGCGCTGCACAGCCGGAGATCAAAATCGGCGATCTGGTCATCGCGCTCGGATCGGTGCGCGGTGAAGGTACGCCCGATGGATATGTTCCGAAGGAATATCCCGCTGTCGCATCGCTCGATGTGGTCAATGCTCTGGTCGAGGCGGCGGAAGCATCCGGTGCTCGCTACCACGTCGGCCTGATCCGGTCGGTCGATGCCCTGTACTCCGACCTGGTGCCCGACATGATGCCGAGGCCCGATCTTCGGGCCGAGCTCGAGATGTGGTCCAGGGCCGGGATCCTCAGCAACGACATGGAAACCTCGACCCTCTTCGTGGTTGCGCGTCTGCGCAAGCTGCGTGCCGGCACCATCAATCTCTGCGTGGATGAGCTTGGTGCGGGGGAGATTCATCATCTCGATCCGTCTTATATGGACCGCATGCTGAAGGTGGCCGTCGACGCCATGCGCCGGCTGATTGCCCGCGACGCGCATGCCGCTGCACGTAAGTAAGCACCCGCTCGTCGCGGACAGCCTGCGCGGGCTGCGAGACAAGAGCACGCAGCCGGACGAATTTCGGACTCTGTCGCGGAACGTGATCACGCTCTTGCTGTACGAGGCGACGGCCGATCTCCCGGTCCGCAAAGGCACTGTGCAAACCCCGCTCGCGGATGCGCCATCGCTGGAGATCGAAGAAGAAGTGGTGGCGATCCCGGTGCTTCGAGCGGGACTTGGACTACTCGCTCCGGTGCTCGAGCTCCTGCCGCGCGTCAGCGTTGGTTACATCGGGCTGGAGCGTGACGAGCAGACCGCGGTCGCGCGCATCTACTACAACAAGCTGCCCCAACTGCACGGCAAGATTCCCCTGCTGCTCGATCCCATGCTGGCGACGGGCGGCTCAGCGGCGCAGGCTCTGGACCTGATCAAAGAAGCCGGCGGCACAGACACGCGCATGGTCTGCGTGGTCGCGGCGCCGGAAGGTGTGAAGGTCTTAGAGGAGCGCCACCCTGAGGTGCATGTGTACACCGCAGCGCTTGATGACCACCTGAACGACAAGGCTTACATCGTTCCCGGCCTGGGTGACTTCGGGGACCGATTGTTCGGAACGCCTTAGCTAAGCGAACTTCGCGGCATATGCCGTTCGATTGCATCCTTGGAGCTCGTCCTCGGTCATGCCCGCCTGGGCCAGCAGCTCGTACTCATGACTCAAAGTCGTGTCCGCGACGGTGCGCGAATCCGTGCTGATCGTGCACTGCACGCCGGCCCGGACCAACTGCGGCAAGGGGTGTTCCGAGATCGAGGGCACGGCCTTGCACTTCCAGTTCGCGGTCGGGCACATGTCGAGCACGATGCCCTGGCTGCGCACGCGCTCGACGATGCGCGGCTCGCGAGCAGCGATCACACCATGTGCGATTCGCTCGACGCCCAGACGTATCGCCTCTTCGACGCTGGCCGGCTCGCCGGCCTCACCCGCGTGGCACGTCAAATGCAAGCCGGCGGCTTGCGCCGCCTGGAACG
Source organism: Candidatus Dormiibacterota bacterium (assembly GCA_035538475.1). Lineage (GTDB taxonomy): Bacteria > Chloroflexota > Dormibacteria > Dormibacterales > Dormibacteraceae > 40CM-4-65-16. Next base: position 1,513 of record DATLKH010000078.1, read on the forward strand.
CCGGACGCTGCGGACTCGCCGGGTAGCGCACCTCGTCGCCGGCGAGGTCGAAGCCGACAACGCCGCGGCCGGCGAAAGCACCGGCGATGCGCGCCAGCTCGACGTTGTCCTCCGGCGCGTGCTGTCGCATCGCGCACACGATCGCAACCGCCTCGATCGGTCCCGAATCGAGCCCCGAGACGACGGCCCGAATCACGCGCTCGATGTTCAAGCCCTCTCGCAAATGCAGCCGCGGCGCCCAGCGGACCTCGAGATAGTCGATGTTCTCGGCTGCGGAGTCGATGCAGAGCTCCAGCGCGATCCGCTCCAGCGCCCGTTCCGACTGCATGACCTCGATCGCATCGTCGAAGTAGGTGATGTATTCGGCTTGACTCGGGCAGTCGTCAGGCGCGACCAGCCGCAGATCGCGCCGGCCCGACAGCTCCTGGGCGGTCGAAAGCCGGACCGCGCCGTCGAGGTGGCAGTGCAGCTCCGCTTTGCGCCAGCTTCGAAAATCGGTCACTCCGCAAATCCTGCTTGAATCGGAGTCGCCGTGGAAGCAAAGCCAAGCTCACTGATCTCTGCGCGCAAGCTGACCAAGCGGTTTGGTGAGCTGACCGCCGTCGACGCCATCGATTTCGATGTTTCTGCGGGAGAGGCTTTCGGTTTTCTCGGTCCCAACGGCGCAGGCAAGACCTCGACCATGCGCATGATCGGCTGCGTCTCGCCGGTCACGTCGGGCGCGCTCACAGTCTTTGGATTGAATCCGGCGACCAACGGCGCTGTCATCCGCGCCCGATTGGGCGTCGTCCCTCAGGCGGACACGCTCGACCTGGAGATGAGCGTGCGCGAGAACCTCGTCATGTATGCGCGGTACTTCGATACGCCATGGAAGGAAGGTGGAGCGCGTGCCGACGAGCTGTTGGATTTCGTGCAGCTCAGTGAGCGCGCAAAGGACCGTGTCGACAATCTCAGCGGAGGCATGAAGCGCAGGCTCACGATCGCCCGCGCGCTGATCAACCGCCCCGACCTTTTGCTGCTCGACGAGCCCACGACCGGCCTGGATCCACAAGCCCGCCACCTGGTGTGGGATCGCTTGTACCGCCTCAAACAGAGAGGCACGACGCTGGTTTTGACGACGCACTACATGGACGAAGCCGAGCAGCTGTGCGACCGCCTGGTCGTGATGGACAAGGCGAAGATCGTGGCGGAGGGCTCACCGCGGGCTCTGATCGAAAAGTATTCGACGCGCGAAGTGGTCGAGCTGAGGTTTTCGATCGATCAAGAGTCAAACCTCGACGGACGGCTCGGCGAAATCGCCGACCGGGTGGAAGTCCTCGCCGATCGAGTGCTCCTGTACACGTCGGATGGCGATGGGACGGTGGCGGCGGTGAACCGCGCCGGACTGCGGCCCGAAAGCTCACTGGTCCGGCGCAGCAGCCTGGAGGACGTATTCCTCCGCCTGACCGGAAGGAGCTTGATCGATTGATCGCCGCGACGCGCACGTTCCACGTCGTCGAACACAACGCGCTCGTGTTCAGGCGAGTCTGGCGAGGCACGATCATGTCTTCCTTCTTTTCGCCTCTGTTCTTCCTCGCCGCGATGGGCCTCGGACTCGGATCGTTCGTGAACCGCGGCGCAGGCGGCGTGGGCGGTGTGCCATAC
>DATLKH010000079.1:0-11481 GCA_035538475.1 Candidatus Dormiibacterota bacterium
TTCCCTATCACAAGGAGATGGTCGAAGAGCTGTTCCAGCGCGGGCTGATCAAAGTCGTCTTCGCGACGGAAACGCTTTCGCTCGGCATCAACATGCCGGCGCGCGGAGTGGTCGTTTCGTCATTCACGAAATTCGACGGCGTGAATTTTTCCACGCTCACCACGGGCGAGCTAACCCAGCTGATGGGCCGGGCAGGCCGGCGCGGAATCGACGTGATCGGTCATGGCGTGATCCTCAAGGAGTCGGACGTCGAGGTGGGAACGATCTATCAGGTCGCGATGGGCCCGACTCTGGTCGTCGAGTCCAAGTTCCTTCCCAGCTACAACATGGCGCTGAACCTGCTCCGCGTCTACACGCCCGACGAGGCCGAAGCGCTGATGCAGCGGTCGTTCGGGCAGTTTCAAAAGAGGCTGGCCGCGGCGGAAGCCGGCGAGCGCCTCGCCAATGTGCGAGAGCAGCTCACGGATTTGAAGCGGGGATGGGACGATCCGCAGATTTCGATCGAGGACGTCGCGCACTACTTCAAGATCGAGGATCGCCGGCGGGCGATTCGGATCGAGCTGAAGCGCCTCCGGCGCGAAGGTGGGGCGCAGCGTCGGAGCCGCCGTCGAGGTCGGGCACCCACCCATGCCACCCGGGTCGCTCACCGGCTCGAAATCGAGGCGAAGGGCCTGCTCGAGCGTCAGCGCAAGCTCAAAGTCGTGCGCTCGCCCCGATTTGGCGAGCTGTTACAGAAATATGGCGAGATCCGCGCACTGCAGCAGGAGCTGGACAAAGAACAGCACGAGGTCGCCGGCCAGATGGACGAATACGCGCGCAAGCTGCGCCGGTTGACGCGAATCCTCGACGAAACCGGGTTCCTGGCCGGCAACAAGCCGACCGACAAAGGGCTTTTCGCAGCGAGGGTCTATGGCGAGAACACGATCCTCGTCGCCGAAGCGGTGTGGTTGGGCTGGCTCGAAGGACTCACTCCGGAGGAGCTGTGCGCCGTGATGGCGATGCTGGCCGCCGAGGATCGGGAACGGCGCGGCGATCGCCAAGCGCGGGGCCCACGCAGATATCCGACGCCCGCAATTGCGCAAACCGCTCGGCTGGTGCGCTCGCTTTATTTCCGTTTCGCCGACATGGAGAAAGACCTCGACGAGCCCAACCTGCGCGCACCTTCACACGACTACGTCGACTTCGCGTTTCGCTGGTCGTCCGGCGAGGCCCTGGACAAAATCCCGCTGCCGGCGAGCGTCGACATTGGAGACGCGATCAAGGCGATGAAGGCGCTGTACTCACTGCTCCGCCAGCTCGAGTTCGCGCTCCGGCAAGCCAGGTCGCCACTGCTTGAAACCGTTTCGCACGCGGTGACGCTGATGGAACGCGACGTGATCAAGAGGACATACTGAGAGGAGGGATGGGGAAGAAGAGAAAGATCCTGGTCACGGGCGTGGCACGCTGGTGGGGCGCTCTGACGGTGCAGCGGCTGGTCGAAGATCCAGATGTCGCCGAGGTCATCGGCATCGACATTCGCGAACCGCGTTACGACCTCGGACGCGCCGACTACCTCAAGCTCGACGTCCGCCACTCACTGATCGGCAAGCTCGTGCGCGCGGTGGGCATCGATACGGTGGTCCACACGCTGACCCGCATCGATTCCTTCGACATGGATCCGGCCCGGGCGCACGAGATGAATGTGATCGGGACCTTGAACCTGCTCGCCGGCTGTGCCGGCGAGGGAAGTCCGGTGCGAAGGTTCGTGCTCAAGTCGTCCGGTCATGTGTACGGATCCCGATTCGATCTGCCCAACAGTCTGCGCGAAGACCACAGGCTCGATACCAACTCGCGACACCAGTTCGTGCGCGACATCGTCGAGGTCGAGTCATACGTCAGCGATTTTGCGGCGCGCAATCCGAACATCGCGATCGTTCGCCTGCGATTCAGCAACAGCCTCAACGCCAACGAACCGCAGCCGCTTGCTCGCTACCTCGACCTCGAGGTTGTGCCCACCGTCATCGGATACGACCCGCTGCTGCAGCTGATCCATCGCGACGACTGCATCGAAGCGATGGTGCTCGCAACCAAGCGAGGACCCGCCGGCGCCTACAACATCGCCGCCCCCGGTTCAGAGCCGCTGTCGACACTCCTGGACCGCGCCGGCAAGCTGCACGCGCCGCTGCTGCCTCCATTTGGTCTCGGCCTGGCCGCATACGCCATCCGAAGAGCCAATGTCGCGTTTCTCTCTCCGCAGCTGTTGGACCTCCTCCGCTGGGGCAGGTCGCTGTCGATCGCCAAAGCAGCTCGCGAGCTTGGCTTTCGGGCCGCCCGCGACACGTCAGCGGCGTTCGAAGACTTCATCCAACAGCGCCGCGTACTGCGCTACGAACCCGACCGGCACAGCTATCAATACGAGAAGGAGCTGGAGGACTTCATCCACAGCAGGCAGGTGGCACTGCCGAATGGCGACGGCGATGGCGAGCTGGCGCTGCCCCGAGCGTCAGAGGAAGACCCTAAATCTCGCCGCCCCCGCCCCCATCGACGACCAACACCTCACCGTTCACGTAGCTAGCCGCGTCAGAGACTAAAAAGAGCACCGCGCCGGCGACTTCGTCGGGCGTGCCGATGCGGCCCATGGGGTTTTGGGCGAGCAGTCGATCCATGATCGCCTCGTTGCCCCACAACGCCTCCGCGAATCGCGTTTTGATCACACCTGGCGCCACGGCGTTGACGCGGACTTTGCCGGCAAGCTCTTTCGCCACCTGGCGGGTGAACATGATCACGCCGGCCTTTGTGACGTTGTAGACGCCGAGACCGATCCCGGGCCGGATGCCGCCGATGCTGGCCACGTTCACGATCGCGCCGCCCCGCGCCTCCATCGAAGCCTCGTAAACGAGCTTCGTGAGCACGAACATCCCACGGAGGTTGACTTCGAAAGTCTTGTCCCACGCGGCCAGCTCGGCGCCGAGGACCGGCCCCATGTACGGATTGGTCGCGGCGTTGTTGACCAGGATGTCGATTCGGGAAAACCGTTCGATGACGTCTTTGACCAGGCGGTCCAACTCTTCCGGACGGCCCGCGTGCGCGGCGATGGCCACCGCCTTTTCCGGAAACTGGGCGTTGATCCGCTCGGCCTCGACCTCCAGATCCGCCTGCTTGCGGCTCGACAGCACGACGGTGGCGCCGTGCTCGGCGAGGATCGTCGCGATGGCGCTGCCGATGCCGCGGCTCGCACCGGTGACCAGCGCGACGCGTTCGGACAGGTCGAACCGGGAGCTTGCGGGCACGGCTGATACGATAACCGCCGCTTAATTCCGAATCACGAGGGGTTTAGGGGCGCTAGATGGCGATTACCGGCAAGGCGGCCGATGACATCCTGGAGCGCATCTTCGCGCCGGCCACCAAGCCGAGCGCGCGGGACCAGGCGGAAGAAACGCTTCGGCACCCCAAGCGAATCGTCTATGTCGCGATGTCCAACAAGAGCTTTTACTGGCGCGCGCACATCCAGAAGTTCGTCCTCGACTCAGGACTGGTCCCCGTCAGCCCGTTCATGCTCTTCGACTACTACCTGATGCACACGGTCGACAAGGACGTGGTGCGGGAGGCGATGAACAACCTGCTGGCCCGCTCCGACGAGGTCTGGGTGTTTGGAAGGTTGTCGCTCGGCGTCAAAGTTCAGGTCGGCATCGCAAAGCGGCTGAGCAAGCCGGTTCGGTATTTCGACATCAGCGACCTGCCAGTGGCCGTGATGCCGATCAGCGAGGAGACCGCGCAGGAAGAGCTTCGGGACTAGCCGAACTTTTCTTCGGACTCTCAGTCGCGCCTACCCGGGAGAGGCTCCGGGATTGATTAAGCGACCCGCAGGTGCCACGCCTCCGGATTGTTGAGCTCGTTGAGTCGCGGCATGGAGTCGGGTCCATCCCATACCCGGTTGAGCACGTTCAGCCCATACCGTTCGTAGATGGCCTGGCAGAACGCCTCTCCCCGCTTGTACTGCTGAAGCTTGAGGTCGAGTCCCGTCAGCTTCCAGATCAGGATCTCGAGCGCGCTCTTGCCTGAGCTGCGATCGCGGTAGGCCCGCTCCAAAGCGGCGAACCCCGGCAGCAGCTTGACCCCGAGATTGTTCATGACCAGGTTGCTGTAGCCCTCGATCAGCGACATCGTCCCCTGCACCTGTCGCATCACGCGCCACTGCGCAGGCAGTACGCCGGCGAAGGCGGCAAAGCGCGCGAATGCCGGACCCCGGTTCGTCACCGACTCGATCAGCAGTCGCATCGACTGCTCCATGTGGGGCCGGAGCCAGGGGTGGGCCGCGAACTGCCACGCATGCGTCATCTCATGGAGGATCAGCCAACGGCGCAAGTCCTCTTCAGGCAGATTCGCCTGCCTCTGCCATTCCTCGACGTTCGGTTCGACCAGGTAGAGCCCCTCGCCGCCGATGGGTTCGGCGCCGAGCAGCTGGGGATCGTACTGGCCGAGCACCCGCCTCCCCAGAAACGCGAGCATGTAGCCGACGTATCGATTGACCCCGGCTCGGCCGACTTCGACGATCAGCGAGTTGGGCATCCGGCCGCTCTGGATCACCGGGTCGACCACCCTTCTCAGGATTCCGAGATTCAGGTTGAGCCAGCCAGAACGGTCCAGCGCCTCGAACTCCGGAAAAGTCGCGGTCTTCGGCAGCGGACCCACGAAATTCAGCAGCGGGTTCTGAAGCTTGCCGGCAAGGGATCGATAGTTCCTGGTCACCGATGCCAGTCGCGCCGCATCCATCGGCGGCTGATCGAGCCGCGACCGGGCAGTTCTCCGAACCTCGTCCCAATCGATGAGGACGGCGGTTCCGCCTCGCGGGCGGACCGCCTCCGCGACCGCCGCGGTGGCCAGGCCGAGCAGAACTCCGTAGAGCGCGGTGCGGCCGACCGATCTCCTCATCGCCCCTTCAGAGTACGAGGAGGCTCAAGATTGCGCCTGTTGGTCACGCCCGATTTCCAGCCGTTCTTCACCGCGAGCGTCGCCGCAAGCGCCGCCCTGATCGGATTGCTCTTCGTCTCGGTCTCGATCGCCCCTGAGCGCGTCTTCGGCGCTCAGTCCGACGTGGTCCGGCAGGCCCAGGCGCTGAGCGCTTTCAGTGCGCTGGCGAACGTCTTCTTCATTTCCATGATGAGCCTGGTTCCCGGCGTCCTTTTCGGTCTGGTCGTGACGGTCGTCTCCATACCGGCCATCCTGCAGACGCTCGCGCTGCTCGGCCTGGCGAGGCAGTGGCACAGCGCCGGCATCGTGTTCCGGGGCCTCCTGCTCTTCGCGGCCAGTGCGGCGATCTACGGCTACGAGTTGGGGCTCGGCATTCACCTGTGGCGCAACCCAACCGACAAGGGCGCTTTGATCGCCCTCCTGTTCGTCCTCACGAGCGCCTACGCGATCGGCCTGGGCCGGGCGTGGGAGCTCCTGGGGGCCCCTCGCTTCGGGCTGCTCTCTTACTTGTGGGCGCTCTGGAGCGCCTTCCGCCGGAAACCGACCGCTAAGTCTTAGTAGATGTACGGCCAGTGCCGGTTGCGCTTGAAGACGACCTTGCAGCCGTCACAGCGAAACACGATCTGAACGTGCCGCCGGCCGATGGCCTGCGCGTCGCGGCCGCAGACCGGGCAGGAGGCCGTCTCCTCCATGTACATCGCGGGGATGGGGTCGACTTTGATCTCTAAACGCCTTCGTTTCTTTGACATTTGCCTCTCTGTTGCCTTTCCCTCAAAACAAGATTTGTTCTAGACGTCGAGCTGGGTCACATCCAGGTTCTTCAGGTCGTCCGGGGGTTCTACTCCCGCGTTCTGCAGTCGCTTGAGCAGCGCGAGGATGTAGCGAACGCCAGCGAGGTTGACGTGGTGCTCCCGAGTCAGGGTCTGGATCGCCTGTAGCTTCATGACATCCCGGCGTGAATACCGCCGACGATTTGTAACGGTCCGCTTGGGGGAAATCATGCGCAAGTGCTCGTACATCATCAGAGTCCGCGGATGCACGTCCAGGATCTCGGAAGCCACGCTCAACGTGAAGATCGGCTTGTCGAGTTCGGAAACGTCGGTTCGCGCCGCGACGACGGTCAGGGCGCCAATGGGTGACTTCACCTTCATGTCTTTCTCGGGCGGGCGCGATGTGTGCTTTGAGCGAGTGCGGGCCTAACTTTGGGTTACAGGATCGATTGCAGATTCGGTGAAATTCTGCCGGTATAAAATCGGCCAAGCAAAGTATTTTTGTTAAGGAGTGCCCTCGTATCGCCCAACAGTCCCATGCCAGGCGGCATTTTGTAGCCTGAGGCGAGTCCTGAATACTGTTACGCCGTGCACGCGGTCCTCAGCCTTCTCCTGGTCAGCGTCTCCGTCGGGCTGAGCAACTTCGCCGGCGCGATCGGCATCGGGCCGAGCGGGATCAGCGTCCGAATCCGGATCCGGGTCGGGATCGCTTTTGGCTTCTTCGAGGCCCTCATGCCCTGCATCGGCCTTTTGGTCGGCGAGTCCGTGGCCGGCTTCTTCGGCCACTACGGCCGCTACTTCGGCGGCGCGATCCTGATCCTCACCGGCGCGTACACGATCATCCAGGCCCGCCAGGCCGCCGTCGAAGAGAAGGCGCGAATGGCCCGAAGCTTGCGGCTGCAGAGCCTGATCATCACCGCGCTCGCCCTCAGCATCGACAACCTTGCAGTGGGCTTCGCGCTATCGATCTATGCCCTCCCGATCGCGGTGGCGGCCTTGACCTTCGGAATCGTCAGCGTGGGCATGTCGCTGATCGGACTGGAGCTGGGAAGCCGGCTCGGTAGACGCGCGGAAGAGTGGAGCGAGGAGATTGGCGGAGCCGTGCTCGTGCTCGTCGGCATCGCCATCGCCGCCGGCGTTCTAGGCTAATCGCGATGTCTCCGGCGCCGGCCCTCGAGCAGGTTCTCGTTTCGCACCGCGATCACATTGCGACCGTGACGCTCAACCGGCCGGACCAGCGCAACCCACTCTCGGCCACGATGCTGCGCGACCTCTGCTCCGCGCTGACGTGGTGCAAGGAGGAGCCCGAGGTCCGGGTCGTGATCCTGACTGGTGCCGGGCGCGTCTTTTGCGCCGGCGCCGACCTCACGAGCTTCGACGGCGAGATCTCGCCGATGGAAAAGTTCCGCAGCCGCGATCTTTTCGTCGAGCTCTTCGTCTTGATGTCGGAGCTCGGCAAGCCGATCGTGGGACGGATCAACGGACATGCTCTCGCCGGCGGCTTCGGGCTGGCTTGCTCGTGCGACCTACTCATCGCCGTCGATACCGCCACTTTCGGCACTCCCGAGATCAATGTCGGGATCTGGCCGATGATGATCCAGGCAATCCTGTCGCGCTCAGTCCCGCGCAAGGTCTTGCTGGAGATGGAAATGCTCGGAGATAGGTGGACGGCTTCGCAGCTCCAGTCGCTGGGCGTCGTCAACCGCGTCGTCGGGCACGAACAGCTGGACTCGACCGTGAACGAATTCGCGGAGGCCCTCAGCAGGAAATCGCCCGTCGCGATGCGCCTGGGTCGTGACTCGTTCTACCGGCAGCAGGACATGGACTTTCGCGCCGCCATGCACTACCTGCACGGCCAATTTCTGCTCGTCTCGCAAACCGAGGATTCGCGCGAAGGCATCAAGGCGTTCTTCGAGAAGCGCGAGCCGGACTTCAAAGGAAATTGACGGAGCGCTCGCGCGAGCTGCGCGAAAAAGCTCGAAAAGGCGGGACGCGATATCTGTCCAGGCTGCGCGAGCAGCACAAGCTGACGGCGCGCGAACGCCTCGATCTTCTGCTGGACCAGGGCTCCTTCATCGAGGACGGACTGTTCGCCAATGTCCTGGCTGACGAGCTGCCGGCTGACGGAGTGGTCACGGGATTGGGGACGATCGAAGGCCGGCAGGTCGCCGTGATGGCGAACGATCCGACCGTGAAAGCGGGCAGCTGGGGCGCCCGCACGGTCGAAAAGATCGTGCGCATCCAGGAGATGGCCCAGCGCATCCGCGTCCCGCTGTTCTATCTGGTCGATTCGGCGGGTGCGCGCATCACGGACCAAATCGAGATGTTTCCCGGCCGTCGCCACGCGGGTCGCATCTTCTTCAACGAGGTCCAGCTGTCCGGACTGATCCCGCAGATCTGCCTTTTGCTCGGGCCCTCCGCCGCCGGTGGGGCGTACATACCGGCGTTCTGCGATGTCGTGGTGATGGTCGAAGGCAATGCGTCGATGTACCTCGGCTCGCCGCGCATGGTCGAGGTCGTGGTCGGCGAAAAGGTCACCCTCGAGGAGCTGGGCGGCGCGCGGATGCACAACACCGAGAGTGGATTGGGTGACGCGCTGGTGACCACCGATCAAGAGGCGATCGACTTCGCCAAGCAGTACTTCAGATTCATGCCCCAGCGCGCGGGCGAAAAGCCGCCATCCTGCGGGCCTCAACCCGCTCGCGAAGGCAAGCCGCTCTCGGAGTTGATCCCTGAGGAGCCGAACCGCGGCTATGACATGCGCAGGGTGATCGAAGCGCTCGTGGACGAAGGCAGCTGGTTCGAGCTGAAGAAGCTGTTCGCGAAAGAGCTGCTCACCGGGTTCGCCAGGTTGGATGGCCATGCGATCGGAATCGTGGCCAATCAGCCGATGCAGAAAGGCGGAGTGCTGTTCAACGATTCGGCGGACAAGGCGGCGAGGTTTGTCTGGCTGTGTGACGCGTTCGAAATCCCGCTTCTGTTCCTCGCCGACGTGCCCGGATTCATGATCGGCACCGATGTCGAGCGCCGCGGCATCATCCGTCACGGCGCCAAGATGATCAGCGCAATTTCGGAGGCGACCGTGCCCAAGATTTCGGTGATCGTGCGTAAGGCTTACGGAGCCGGCCTTTACGCGATGGCCGGACCCGCCTTCGACTCTGATTGCGTGATCGCGCTGCCCTCCGCGCAGATTGCGGTCATGGGTCCTGAGCCGGCCGTCAATGCGGTTTTCTACAACAAGCTCGCGGACCTGCCGGAAGACCAGAGAGCCGCGCGACGGAAAGAGCTCGAGGACGAGTACCGCGAAGACATCGACCTGTACAAGCTGGCCGCGAATCTCATAGTTGACGACGTCGTCGAACCGGAGGACCTACGTCAAACGTTGATCACGCGATATCGCGCTTACTCGACGCGGGTTTCGCCTCGGATCGAACGCAAACACGGCGTCATCCCCGTCTAGAAGACGCGGACCGCGACCAGGCCAAGACCCAGCAGCAGCACTCCCCACGCAAACGACCGCAAGCCGAGCTCGAGCGGCGCGAGGATCGTGCGCTCGTCCAGAGTCTGGCGCGAGCCGTCCGTGAAAGTGACCGCACCGGTGACCGATTGGGCGCGCCGGCGAACATTGCGCGCCGGCGTGCTCAACGCTCGCTGCCCGTAGGAGAGCGCATAGGCGGCGCCCGCCGCCGCGACGGCACCAAGCGAGAGCGATCCGGTCTGTGCGAAGTACGCCGTCAATACCGGAAATGCGCCCCATGAGAGTGCAAACCAGAAATCGCCATGGAGGTGCCCGCCCAGCAGCTCGAGGTTGTAGGCGAAAACAAACAGAACCCCGGCGGCGATGAACGGCAGCAGGCCCGGGCCGGCGACGGTGATGCCGGCGAGGCCGAGCGCGACGGCGCCGCTCAAACCAGCGAGCGCCGCCACCCACAACACGGTCGAGGGAATCTCGGTTCGGAGAGGACGGCCGCGCAGCTCATCCAGCGCGTGGGCTGAGATGCCGACCGCAAGGAAGAACGCAACCAGCGTCGCGAGCAATCTCTGCAGGTTGAAGACCGGAGCGATCGCGGCCCCGATCAAGACGTAGGACAGATGCCACGCGGTGTAAGGCGGGTGGAGCAGCGCCCACACGTCGCGGCGCCAGCCGCGTGTGCCCGAGGTGTAGTAGGCAGGCGCCAGGGTCGGATCACTCATGGTGCTTCTGGCCCCACATCACGATTCCGCCGCCAAGGCTCATCACGCGATGCTGAACGTCGACCATTCCGGCGGCGCGCCAGCTCTCGTACAGGCGGTCCATCGGCCATCGCCGGTAGAAGCCTTCGATGTTGGGCCCGAGGAAGCGACCAGCCCGCCACCAGGGCTTGCCTCCCAGCAAATATCCGCCGCCGGGCATCAGCCACCGCGTGTACGCGCGCCAGGCCACGCGGGTCGCGAAGCTCGGCGGCACGTAGAAGTCGAGACAAGCCATTCCGCCGCGCGGGCGCAGAACTCGGCCCAGCTCCATCAGCGTTGCCCCCGGATCGGCCACGTAGCGCAGCAGGTAGGTGAACGTCACCGCGTCGAACGACGCGTCGGGAAACGGCAGCTGCTCAGCGCGAGCAAATTGCAGATGGACTCTCTGGTCGAGCCCCTTGTCATACACGCGCTGGCGGCCGCGCTCTAGCATCGGTTCACTGATGTCGACGCCGGTGATCTGCGCATCAGTCGCTTCGGCCAGCGCAATCGCCACCCCTGCGGTACCGGTGGCCACATCGAGCAGGCGCTTCGGCTGGTAACGCGCGATGTTACGCACGACTTCTCGCCGCCACTTGGCGTTCTGCCGGAAGGAGAGAACCTCGGCAAGACGGTCGTACCGCGCCGGCAGGTCCTCGAACAGACCGGCCGCAAAAGCGTTTTCGGCCTCCATCCGCCTCAGCGTACGGGTACTTCGGTCCGCGTAGGCGTAGTTCGTTTGATGAGCGCTGCGGGGCGGTGGCGCCTTGTCTTCATCGTTGCGCTGCTCGCTGTTGGCGCATCCACACCCGTCCTGGCGCAGCCGCACCAGGCATCGCAGATGCCGCTGCTGGCGTCGTGTCAACCGCGAACCGACACCACCGATTCGTTTTCCTATCGATTCTGCAGCGCTCCTGTATCGAGCTTCGACGGCACGGCGCTGGACGTCGACCTGACTCTTCCATCTGCGGCGGCGGCAAGGGGTGGCTACCCGCTGCTCGTGCTGATGCACGGCTGGGGCGCCGACAAGACCGATTTCGAAGCCAAGGATTACTGCGGCACCACCGTCGCTTACGCGTGCTTCTTCAACAACGTTTGGTTCGCGCACCGTGGATATGCGGTTGTCACCTACACGGCGCGCGGATTCCACGCCTCGCAGGGCTATACGCACCTTGCCGACATGCGCTGGGAGGTGCACGACACGCAGTACCTCGCCGGGCTACTGGTCGATGCTGGAATTGCCCGGCCTGGGATCGGAGTGGCCGGTCTCTCCTATGGTGGCGGCCAGAGCTGGTTGCTCGCCGTGCTCGCAGATCGCGTCATGAATCCGGACGGGTCGCTGACACGATGGCGCTCGCCTGCCGGAAAACCGATGCATGTCGCTGCAGCTGAGCCGCGATATACGTGGACCGATTTGGTCGATGCCCTCACGCCTAACGGCCGGTCCTCAGACAACCTCCTGATACCGAATGGTGATCGCACTTCTCCTTACGGGATCGAGAAGAAGTGATACGTCGACTACTTCTACAACTCCGGTCAAGCGGTCGGT
>DATLKH010000080.1:0-13207 GCA_035538475.1 Candidatus Dormiibacterota bacterium
CGTCATGTACTTCGCGAGCTCTTTTTGATTTGCCGCTGTTCCCACCGGATACACACCGACATGGTCGCGGTGGGCGGCGAAGTAGAGAAGGTGCCCGTGATGTTTGTAGTACGGCATGCGGTAGCCGATCCCTTCTTCGGCCTGGGGCGCATTGGTCTTGATGATCTCGCGCAGCTGATGCAGCAGGGGCTGCACGGTCTCGGGCGCGGCCGCGATGTAGACGTCGACCTCACTCGAAGACCGCCCTTTCTTGCCGTCCTCGGTGCGCGCGAACGTCATCCGGCCGCGCGCTTCCGAGTCCATACGTCGCGTCACTTACCTGCCTTCAACCCGTCGAGCAGCTCCTGAAGCCGCTCCATCGACTCGTCGGCGCCGGACTTCATGCCGGATGCCACCATGCCGTCGCGGTCCATCACGGACTGGAACACGATCTGAGCCGTGATCCTGGTCTTTCCGCCCAGGTCTTCGAACGTCGCGGTCTGGAGTGCCACATGGCCCGCGATCGGCTCGTACTCGAACGTCTGGCAGATGCGCTCTGGCGCAACCGCGTCGTGGGTCACGCCGCGGAACGGGTGCTCGCCTCCGTCGGCGCCGCGCTGCACGACTCGCCATTCGCCGCCGCGCCGGATATCGAACTTCTCGATGTGGTTCTCGTACTGGCGCGGGCCCCACCACTTCGCGAAGAGCTTCGGGTCGGTGTAGGCCTTGTACACGAGGTCGCGTGGGGCGTCGAGCACCACCGTCGATGTGATGTCCTGCCGTCCGGGTTCGATCGTGTATTCAGTCTTGGGCATCGTCCTTTCTCCCTTGGTTGCCATTGGTCTTTTTCTTCTCCTCTTTTATAAGATCCTGCAGAACTTCATCCAGGCGCTCGAAGGTCTCGTCCCAGAAGCGCCTGTATTCCCCCACCCAATCCGCTGCATCTTTGAGGCGGCTGCCTTCCAGCCGGCATGGACGCCACTGTGCGTTGCGGCTCTGAGTGATCAAGCCGGCGCGCTGCAGCACTTTCAAGTGTTTGGAGATGCCGGGCAGGCTCAGGTCGAACGGTTTGGCCAGTTCCGTGACCGAAGCCTCACCCTGGGCCAGACGGGCCAGGATCGCTCGCCGGGTGGGATCGGCGAGGGCTGCAAACGTGACGCTCAACTGATCGGTTGCCATCTTATTTTGCTATCCGGCTAATTAACTGATCGGTAGAATACGTCGGTAACGCTTGGCTTGTCAAGGGGCGCCCAAACCTCGGATAGTCGTCGACTATCCGAGGCGTCAGCGGCCTGGCAAGCGCCCGGAGGATCGGATAGTCCGGACTATCCGGGGCTGGAGCGGAGACCAGGCCGAGGGGCGTCGATCAGCACCGCCGCCAGGAGGGCGCCGGCCAGCATGATGCCCGCGCCCCACCCAGTAGCCACGGCAAACCCATGCACCAGGGCCGCCGGGTGTGCTCCCGCGAAGCCGGCGGTCGCGCTCGTCGCGATGGTGTTGAGGAGCGCCGTGCCAAGGGACGCACCGACTTGACCACCGGCGTTGACCGTCGCGGACGCGATGCCCGCTTCACGTGGCTCGACGTTTCGCGTGGCCATGCTGAACGCCGACGACATCGCAGTCGAAAGACCCATGCCGAGCAGGAGCTCCGCCGGAAGGACCACCAGCCAGTAAGGGGTATCGACGTGCAGCTGGGTCAGGAGCGCCAGCCCCGACGCGGCGACAACGGCGCCTGGCGCGATGAGCGCCCGCGGTGCCACCCGCGGCATGAGCCGGCGCGCGACGAGCCACGCGGCTGATTGCGACGCGACCGTGATCGGCAGGAACCCGATGCCCGTTTGCAGCGGTGTGTAGTGAAGAACCGCCTGCAAGTAATAGGTCAGGAACAGGTATGCGCCGAACATTCCCGCCATCACCAGCGTCACCGTGGCGTACGCGCCGCCGCGGTTGCGGTCGCGCAAGATGCGCAAAGGCAGCAGCGGATTTGGCGTGCGTGCCTCGCGCACCACGAAGAGAGCGAGAAGGACGGCGCTCGAGACCATGAGAGCGACCACGTTGATTGAAGTCCAGCCAGACCGCACGACTTCGGTGCAGGCGTACACCAGTGCCACCAGGCCGGTGGTCGCCAGAACGGCGCCGAGCACGTCCAGGGATGGTCGCGCGAGCTTTGATGATCGAGAAAGCACAGCCGCGGTTCCGAGCGCGGCCGCAATTGCTATCGGCGCGTTCACGTACAGGCACCATCGCCAGTTGAGGTACTGCGTCAACGCACCACCCAGAAGCAGGCCGATCGCCGCTCCGGTTCCGGCGATGGATCCATAGACGACGAAAGCAGTGGCCCGCTCCTTTGGCTCGGTGAATGTGACCGCCAGGAGCGATAGAGCGGTCGGAGCAAGCAACGCCGCGAATGCTCCCTGCAGGGCACGAGCGGCAATCAGGATGGCGAAGTCGGGGGCGGCACCTCCGAGCACGGAGGCGAGAGCGAAGCCGGCCAGGCCCGCGATGAAGGCCCGCTTGCGGCCCATGTAATCGGCGATGCGACCGCCGAGCAGCAGCAGCCCGCCGAAGGCAAGTGTGTATGCGGTGATCACCCACTGACGATCGGCATCTGAAGCGCCAAGCGTCCGCTGCGCCGAAGGCAGCGCGATGCTGATGATCGTTGCGTCGAGCGCGATCATCAGCTGGGCCACTGCGATGAAGGCGAGCGCCACCCAGCGCCTGCGGTCCGGCGCCGGAGCGGTTTGCGGTTGCTGAATCAAGGCTGGTGCTGCGCTCATGCGACCTGCACCTCCCGGCGCGCGACCAGCCCGGCGGCCAGGCCGATCACGACCGCCACCGCCACTGCCGCGATCGAGACGATCAAGTTGGGCTTGACCGTCATGTCGAAGACGACGCCCAACGCCAGCCCGCCGCGCGCGAGCCAGGAAACGGTCGCGGCTTGTGCGCTCATCCGCCCCCGCATGACACTGATGCCGGTGTACGTGCCGATCACGGCGATGAACGCGTAGCTGACGAGCCCGACCAGGTTCCACGCACTCCATCCAGCCCCGGCGGCCACCATGTAGAAACCTGGCACCAGGATCGCTAGGGCCGAGATCGGTCCCAGCACGCGGTTGACCGCCGCCGATGAGAAGCCCACACGTAGGCCGACGCCCTCGATCGTCAGCAGCACGAATACGAGAACAGCGCCCACGATGTGAACGAACAGGGCGATTGAGTACAGGGTCATTGATCTCCTCCTTGAATCCGCCAGCCTGGCGGTGCTTAAGCTACCACAAACTTTTAATTACTTAAAGTTCGTGGTGAGTTAAGATATTCCAGGATGGCTGTCGAGCTCGGACTCAGAGAGAGGAAGAAGCTGCAGACTCGGCAGCAGATCTTCGAAGCCGCCCGCAAGCTGTTCGCCGAGCGTGGGTTTGACTCGGTCACTGTCGCCGACATCGCGCGGGCTGCCGATGTCTCCGAAGTCACCGTATTCAACTACTTCCCGACCAAGGAGGATCTGTTCTACGGCGGGATGCAGTTCTTCGAGGAGCAGCTGATCCAGGCGGTTCGCGACCGAGCTCGCAGCGAAACGCCGCTCAAGGCATTACGGCGCACGCTGATCGACAGCGCGGATAGCCTGGCGAGCCGGGAGCGGATCGACGCGATCATCAGGGCCACCACAGCGGTGAACGGCAGCCCTTCGCTGGCGGCGCGGGAGCGAGAGATCGTGGAGCGGTACACGCGCCGGCTCGCCGGGCTGCTGGCCGGCGATCCGGAAGACGTACAGGCCCTGGCCACGGCGTCGGCGCTGATGGGGGCGCATCGCGCCGTGGTCGATCACACCCGCAAGCTCGTGCTCAACGGCGTTCGCGGCCGGGCCCTCGTCGCGCAGACGAGAGCCGCCATCCGTCGCGCTTACGGTCCGCTCGAAAAGGGGCTGTAGCGAGCGCCGCCGGTTCTACGGCCTGACCTTGAGCGCCTTTTTCATGTCCGACACGCCGAAATAGGCGTTGACCTTGCGCGCGCTGCCGGCCGTGCCGACGTACATGTACTCCAGGTTGACGCCGGCCTTCCCCAGCTTCGCCGCGAACTTGCCGAGCGAGCCTGGGTTGTCCGGCAGGGTCACCGCGAGCAGCTCCTGCTCGGACACAGTCCATCCGCGCTGCGCCAGAGCCTTTTTGGCCGCGGCGTGCTTGTCCACGACCAACCAGATATCGCCCATGCCACCGCCGGTGGCGGCGGCGATGGCCATGATGTTGACCTTCTTTTCCCCAAGCGCCGATGCCACCTCACCCAGCATTCCCGGCTGGTCGGGGACGCGGACCGTCAGCTGCTTTGCCCTGGGCATGTTCGAAATACCTCCAACAAAATCGCCTGCTGCCGCGCTCAGTCTAGGCATGTTTGAGCAGCCCGCAAGAGGTGGTAATTGCGAATTGCGACTCAAAAAAATCAGCATCAGGAGGTGATTCAAGATGAGTCTGAGTCGCTGGAGTCCGATGGGAGAGCTGGCCGGCCTGCATTCTGCGATGGACAGGGTGTTCGGCGATTTCTTCGGAACGTCTCTTACTGAGGACGGCGGCCTGGGGACGCGGACCTGGTATCTGCCCCTCGACATCGTGGACGCGGGCGACGCTTATCAGGTGAAGGCGGCCATCCCCGGCTTCAAGCCCGAGGACGTGGAGGTGACGTACTCGGAAGGGGTCCTGAGCATCATGGCCGAGCACAAAGAGGAATCCGAGTCCAAGCGGGGGAGCTACCTTCGCCGCGAGCTCACCTACGGCAACTACGCGCGGAGCGTGCAGCTGCCAGGGGGCATCAACGAGTCGGAGATCAAGGCCGAATTCGGCAACGGGATGCTCACGGTCGAGATCCCGAAGATGGCCGCGCCGAAGCCGGTGAAGATTCCAATCAGCGGCGGCGCTCACAGTGAAAAGAAGCTGGTGGGGGCCAAGTCCGAGAAGTAAGGGATAGGAAAGAAGGGGGTTCGGCGCTCAGCCGAGCCCCGCTTCTCTCGCCACTCGAAGCCCAAGTCCGATCAAGACCGCGCCGAGGACGCCGTCGATGGTGCGCCGCACCCGATTGCGCTGGACCCAGCGGCTCATCCGCTCGATCGCAAACGCGTAGCCGAGCAGCCACGCGAAGGTGAGGAGGCAGAAGTTGAAGCCCAGGGCCAGCAGCACAACGAAGCTTGGGTGCGCGCCCGCGAAAGGCGGCAGCAGGCTGACGAAGAACGCGACCATCTTCGGATTGGAAAGGTCGCTGAGCAAGCCTTGAACGAAGGCCGCGCGACTCGAAAGGATTCGACTCGATGAGCCGGTGTGAAATGAGGCCGGATCGCCGCGTTTCCAGGCTTTGAGCATCGATCGAACACCGAGATAGACGAGGTAGGCGGCGCCGGCGATCCGAATCGCGAAGAAGAGCGGTGCCGAGGCCATCAACACGACCGTCAGACCGGCGCTCGTGCCCACGGTCCAGACCGCCTGCCCGCTCGATACGCCGGCGGCCGTCGCAGCGCCCGCGCTTTTCCCGCCGAGCAAGGTATTGCGAATCGTCAGCGCAGTGTCTTGACCAGGCGTGCAAATGACGAGCAGCGCAACGCCGAGAAAAGCGAGGTAGTGCCCAAGGTCCACGATCAAGGATTGTGAACCTGACGGACCGGCGGGTTAATCAGTCCCGGGCGTAAGTCAGCAGGCTCTTCGCCCGACCGCTGTGGCGCAGCTTATCCAGCGCGTGGCGCTCGAGCTGGCGCACTGTCTCGCGACTGGTTCCCATGCGGCGCGCGACCTCGTCCAGCGGGCGCTGATGTCCATCGCCCAGACCAAACCGCAGCTGGATCACGCGGCGCTCCCGGGCCTCGAGCCCACGCAGCGCATCGTCGACCTGGTCTTTCAGGTCGGACCTCAGCGCCGACGCGGCCGGCGATTCGGCGGTCACGTCCTCGAGCAGGTGGCCGAGCTCGGTGTCACCGTCCTCACCGATCGGCGTCTCGAGCGAGACCGTGTCGCGCGAGGTCTGCCGCAGGGCCTCGACCTCTACCGCCGTCAAACCGAGCTCCTCGCCGATCTCCTCGTCCGACGGCTGCCGGCCCAGCGAGTCACGCAGCTTGTCCGAGACCCGCAGGAGCTTGTTGGTCTGGTCGCCGATGTGAATCGGGAGCCGGATGGTGCGGGCCTGGTCGCCGATCGCGCGCAGCACCGCCTGGCGGATCCACCACGTGGCGTAGGTCGAGAACTTGAATCCGCGCCGGTGGTCGAACTTCTGCACCGCCCGCATCAGGCCGACGTTGCCCTCCTGGATCAGGTCCAGCAGCGGCATGCCGCGGCCCTGGTACTTCTTGGCGATCGAAACCACCAGCCGGAGGTTCGCCTCGGTCATGTGGCGGCGAGCGGCCTCGGAACCCTTCTCGATCTGCTTGGCCAGCTCGATCTCCTGCTCCTTGGTCAAAAGCGTGCCTCGGCCGATCTCGCGCAGGTACGCACCGAGCGAGTCGTCGGCTTCGACCGAGCTGGGCTCGGCTTCGGGCGCCGGCCGCTCCTCGAACTCGGAGATGACCTCGGTGAAGACACCCTTCTCCTCGAGCCGAGCGGCCCGATCGTCGGCGTCGCCTTCGTCAAACCACGTTGAAACGCTGGACTGGACTTGCATGCAGTTCTGATATTCCCAACGGCGCGAGCCGGCAAACAGTTCCATCGATCGCTAACGTGGGGAGCGAAGTACTTAAGCAGGAGGTGCCGAATGAAGATCGCTTGCGTACTCGGGCCCAAGTTCGAGGATTCTGAGTTCAAAGAGCCGTACGACGCCTTTCGCCAGGCGGGCCATGAGGTGACGGTCGTCGGTCTCGAGTCCGGCCAGGAGCTCCAGGGCGACAAGGGCAAGGTCACCGCCAAGGTCGAGAAGTCGTTCAAAGAAGTAAAGCCGTCCGATTTCGACGCGCTTTTGATCCCAGGCGGCGGCAGCCCTGACAAGCTCCGAGCACACGACGATGCAGTCAGGTTCGTGAAGGCTTTCATGGGCGAAGCCAAGCCCGTCTTCGCCATCTGCCACGGCCCGCAGCTGCTTCTCACCGCGGACGAATACAAGAGCCACAAGATGACGGCCTGGAAGACCGTGCAGGGCGATCTCAAGAAAGCGGGGGCCAACGTGGTCGATCAAGAGGTCGTCGTCGACCGGAACCTCGTCACCTCCCGCCAGCCGCAGGACATCCCTGCCTTCGTCAGAGAGTCCGAGCGGATCTTGAGCCAGGCCCCGGCTCGGCGCTGAGAGCGGCGCCCCGGTGGGCTGGACGAAATTCGAGGTGTCGACCCGGCGGCGCGCTCAACTCGTCGACATCACCGAGCGCGTCGCCGAGGCCGTCACCAAATCCGGGGTGTCAGAGGGGGTCTGCTACGTCTTCATCCCGCACACGACGGCCGGCGTCACGATCAACGAGGGCGCGGACCCGGACGTCGCTCGCGACCTGGAGAAACGCCTGGAAGCCCTCGTTCCGAAAGACGGCGACTACGAGCACGAGGAGGGCAACTCTGACTCTCACATCAAGACGGCGCTCGTGGGCCCTTCGGTGGCAGCTCCGGTGCGTCAGGGCAAGCTTGCGCTCGGCACATGGCAGGCCGTCTTTCTGTGCGAGTGGGACGGTCCGCGGACCAGGCACGTCGAGATCGGCGTGTCCGGCCTCTGAAAAACGCGAAGGGCCGGGCCCTCCCTCCGGGTCCCAGCCCCTCGACGAAACGCCCCCCGGCGCTGATGCCCTTTCCGTCCTCGTGCACACGTTATCGCCGGGAGCGCAACATTGGTGGTCTAAATGACGTATAAAGGCAGTAGGTGGAGGCCTCGGTGATGGCAGCACATCGCGAACTCAGCGAGCTTCCCGGCGAGGATCTGAGCACTTCGGCATTGCCCGAGGTGGCGGCGTGGATCTCGATCTACGAGGAGCTCGCGTCAGTTTTGGGCTCGGTGATCGATCGGGCGGCCGACTATCCGAACATGGGTGAGATGCGTGAGAATCTCGCCTGGATCGAGGACCGGCTCGCGACCTGGCGTGATCGGCATGCCGAGCTCGCGGGAGTCGTCATCGATCGTAAAGAACATACGCTCGTCTACGCGGGTAAGTCGCTGCGCCTGACGCGGCGCGAAGCCGACTTGCTCGACTTCCTGATGCGCCACCCACGGCGCCTGTTCACCAGCAAGCAGCTGGCGACGCTGGCATGGCAGAACTCCCGACTGAGCGACGCGCAGGTCAGGACCTACATCATGCGCTTGAGGGCAAGGCTGAAAGATGTGGGATTGGAGCAGGTGATCACCGTCGAGCGCAACCGCGGCTACGGCATCACGGCGGCGCTGGGAGGGGTGAACGGTGAGTAACGACTCGCAGGGCGGGATTAGACTCGTGCATGACGCCAACCGACACACGATCACGTCCCGCTTGCTCATCCTGCAGTCGAAGCGTTTGATGCTCAACTCGGTCCACCGGCGCCTCATTTCGTTGCCCAGCGAGCCCCAGGTTCTCGCGCTCCTCGATTACTTTCGCGCCGAGACGCAGCGCGCGCAGCACGCCTATCACTCGACGGTGCTCAAATTTGGCTCGCCGGAAGACAGTGACTTCTGGGTGATCGCCTACAGCCGCTTGGTCACTCGGGGCGGCAATCTGATCGCGAAGCTGCAGCGCGCCGCCCCTTCACTTCCTCCAGCGGCGCAAGCGGAAGTGGCGAATGACGTCGTCGCGCTGGAAAAGATCGTCGAGGGCTGGACGGAGTCGATGCGGAGGTCGATGGTGCGGGCCGTCGCCTAGGTAGCGGCGGGCTCTTTCGCCTTCAGCTCCTCCATCAAGAGCACCACGCCGGTGGCGCTGTCTCCGTCGGAAAGCGTGTGAGCGATGACCCGGCATTCGATGGTCTTGCCCTTCCTCGTCAAGGCCTTGACGTTCGCTTCCTGATGTTGACCATCGCCTCTCAACACCGCGTTGATCATCTGGCGAAGCTCATCGACCGGCAGGCCTATGTCAAGGCTGAACAACGACTTCCCGGTGGCTTCATCCGATCGGACCCCCCAGAGGTCTGCGGCGCGCTCATTCCAGATCAGAACCCTCAACTGATTGTCCAGCACGGCGGCGCCGAGCTCGATGTTGCCTGTGATCGCGCGCAGCATCGTATTCAGCCGGCCAATCTCATCGGTGCGCGAACGCAGGTCGGTATTGATCGACTGGAGCTCGGAGTTGGTCGACTCGAGCTCCTCGTTCATCGTCTCCAGCTCCTCGTTGCTCGACTGGAGCTCTTCGTTTGTGGTCTCCAACTCTTCGACGGTGGATTGCAGCTCTTCGTTGGTGGTCTCGAGCTCTTCGTTGCTCGACTGAAGCTCCTCGTATGCGGTTTCGATGTCTTGTTTCGACCGTTCCAGCTCGCTGCGGAGCCTCGCCATCTGCGTCACGTCCATGAACGAGATGATCGAGCCATCGTCATCGATCAGCGGGCTGAAATGAATATCGAAAATGCGGGGGCCGCCGTCGCCGCCCGGCAACTCGACGGCCGGGACCATGAGGGCGCGGCGCTCTCGATGCGCATTCTCGATTGGCGTCCTGAGGTCGATTGGCTTGTACGAGATGTCCAGATCCTTGAGCGGACGGCCGATATCGCCCTGGGCGATATCGAGCAGCCGGCGCGCCGGCAAATTCGCACTCACCAGGTTGCCGATCGCATCCACTACCAACTGCGGAGTTGGCACGCCTTCCGTGGCCAGCTCACGAACCCTCAACTGGCGCGCCACGTGATTGGTGGCCTCCGTGTTGCCGGTCTGGGCGAGCAGCATGAGCCGCTCCCGAAGCTGGACTCGGGCCACTTTGGAGAAAATCCGCTGCTTCATGTCGACCGGGGAGAAAAGTGCTGAGTGCGTCAGGAGCATTTCAGCTCGCCCGAGGAAGAGGTAACCGTCATCGTTCAGCGCGTAATGGAATCGAGCGAGGATCCGTCCCTGCGCTTCCGATGTGAAATACATCAGCGTGTTGCGGCAGATCAAGAGGTTGAGCCGCGAGATGGGTGCGTCCTGCATGAGGTCATGACGGCCGAAAATCAGCGCTCGCCGAAGTGATGCCCGAAAAACCAGACGCGAGCCCAGTGGCTCGAAGTATCGGGCCTTGACTTCCTCGCCCAGCGTTTCGAGGTCCCTCGCTGAATAGCCTGAGCGGGCTTTGTTCAGCGCCTCCTCGTCGACGTCGGTCGCGTAGATCTTCACACGGCGGAGAAATTGCTCCGGTCCGATGGCGTCGCACAGCGCCATCGCTGCCGAATACGCCTCTTCGCCCGATGACGTACCCGCGCTCCAGACGCGGATCGGACTGTTTCCGGCGACGATCCTCGGAATGATGTTCTGTGCCAGGTACTCCCATGACTGTGGGTCGCGAAAGAACTCGGTGACGTTGATGAGGATCTTGTCGAAGAGGATTGGAAACTCGTCCGAATGAACTTGCAGGTAATCGAGATAGCTCGCGAAGCCGTCCAGTCCGAGCTCCTGGCAACGCTTCGCCACGCGCCGGACGAGGCTCGTCCTCTTGTAACCGGTGAAGTCGACCCCACGCGACTCGCGCAGGTACTCGATCAGGTTTTCGAACTGAGCGTCAGGTTCGAAACTCAATCACGCACCTCACCCCCCAGCAGGGTCACCAAAGCAGCTGGGATCTCATCGAGCGAAAGCACGAAGTCAACCTTACCGGTACGGATCGCCGCCGACGGCATGCCGAAAAACTCGGACGTCGCTTCGTCCTGAACGATGACGGTGCCGCCTCGGTCCTTGATGGCCGTGACACCCAGCGCGCCGTCCTTTCCAGTGCCGGTCAGCACGACCGCGATGGCGCGTTCGCCATACGCAGCCGCCACCGAGTCGAAGAGCAAGTCAGCCGACGGCCGCACGAAATTGACGAGTTCGGTCTGGGCAAGGCTGATGGTCGCGTCGCGGTTGACCAGCATGTGCCGGTCGGGCGGGGCGATGTAGACGTAGCCGTGGCGGAGTTCCAGGCCCTCCCGGGCCAATTCGACCGGAAGATTCGATCTCCGGCCCACGACCTGTGGCATCAGGCTTCGGTGGCGGGGATCAAGGTGCTGCACGCACACCACGATGGCGTTGAAGTCTGTGGGCAGGTGCTGGAGGATCGTCGCCAGTGCGGTCACCCCACCCGCCGAGGCCGCGATCGCGACGATGTCAAACGGGGGGACCGACCGCCGGACGCG
Source organism: Candidatus Dormiibacterota bacterium (assembly GCA_035538475.1). Taxonomy (GTDB): domain Bacteria; phylum Chloroflexota; class Dormibacteria; order Dormibacterales; family Dormibacteraceae; genus 40CM-4-65-16. Next base: position 11,178 of record DATLKH010000080.1, read on the forward strand.
GGGCGAAGCCTCAGTCAGGTCCACCGTGGCGCCCATTGCCGGACAGCTCGGCGGCGCGGATCGTCCAGTAGTCGCGCTTCTGCCGGAAGCGCGAAACCTGCACTTCCAGCATGATCATGTCGGTTTCTCGAATTGCGCGCGCCACCTCTGGTTCAGCGTGCTCAGCGTACCTCTGACAGAGATCGAGCAGCTCACGCTTGAAGGCCAGCAGCTGGTCGTAAACCTCGGCCCAGTGCTTCGCCCGGTCCACGGTCGCAGTGGAGGGATTCTCGCCGTTGAGCCGGTAGCCTGGGTCGGCCAGTCGCTCGAGGAAGCCAGTGCTGATCTCGCGCCGATTCTGCATAACGCCTCCTAAAAAGCAGGGTGCTGACTGCGGTGTGCGATTGATAGATGAACGTGCGGGGCAATTAGGCTACGGGTCGGATCGCTCGAGCAGGAGCTGGCGCAGCGTGTCCGCATTCGCGCCCGCTATCTGGTGCCGGCGCTGGAATCGCTCGTGGACCTGCTTGTCGCCTTGTTTCAGAGCTCTTGATGCCATCACATCGGCGAGAGCCGCTTGCTCTTCGAGCGATCTCACTCCGGCCCACAGGGCGTTTTCCACGTTCTCCGCTTGAATCTCGAAGAACGACTCGGGCGAATACGAATGTCCGATGCGGCAGCGAAACGTCGCTTCTCCGCCTTCCTTCTCGATCCAGATGCTGCCGTGACAGTCCGGGCAAGTCAGGCCAGTCAGCTGGCCGGGTGCGTCGTGCGCTCCCACCGCTTCCATCTCAAACTCCTCGCCGTTTGATGAGGGAACGACCTCTTCCACCGCCGAGCCCCGCACGGTCTGAATGATCATCTCGCCGATTTCGTCCGCGCGCAAGACATGTTTTGGATGGGCCGCCAGGATGGCGTTCTTGGGCATCGATTCCACCAGGGCGTCGTCGGGGCTCTGCGCTATCCCGATGCCGCCGGCCGCTTGCACCACCGCGAGCCCGGCAGCTCCGTCGTCCAGACCACCGGAAAGGATCACGCCGATCACGCGCTGACCGAAAGCCGCCGCCGCAGATCTGAACAGTACGTCGATGGCAGGGCGCGCGCCGTTGACTTTCGGCGATTTGGTCAGCCGGAGCGTGTCTCCCGCGACCTCGAGATGATGATCGGGAACTCCTACGTAGACAAATCCTTGTTTGATCGGGTCGCCGTCCCTTGGAATCGCCCCGGCCAGCCCTCCGAGTCGATCCAGGATTGTCGCCAGGGATGATCGCGATGTGGCCCCAAGGTGCAGGACGACGATCACCGCGACCGGGAGATCTGCGGGTAAGGACGCGATGATCTGCTTCAGTGGATCGAGCGCGCCCGCTGATCCGCCGATGACGACGATGTCGCGACTCGGTGATCCCACAGCCTTATACCGACATCATGCTCCGGTTTGAGACAGCGCGATAATCGCCCTCTGACGCACAGGCACCAAGGACGGCTTTGGTCCAGGCCTGTCTAACATCGATTCAGTGCTGCGAGGTATGGGGCTTTTAGAACCACAAATCAGCGATCAGTTCGCACTTTTCGTGTCGAACATGGTCGATTACGCGATCTTCATGCTCGATCCCCATGGAAAGGTCGTGACGTGGAACGAAGGGGCTCATCGCATCAAGGGATACAGGGCGAGCGAAATCATCGGGCGTCACTTTTCAATTTTTTACCCACTCGAGGCGGTGAACAGCGGCAAACCGGAATCGGAACTCGAGGTGGCCGGGCGCGACGGTCGTTACGAGGAAGAGGGCTGGCGAGTGCGCAAAGACGGGACACGTTTTTGGGCCAGCGTGGTGATCACGGCGGTGCGCGACCAGGCCGGCCGCCTATGCGGATTTGGGAAAGTGACGCGCGACCTCACCGAACGCCACCTGCAGGAAGTCGAGCGCGAGGCTGCACGCGAGCGAGAAGCGGATCGGCTGCACTCACACGCGGACCGGCTGGCACGGCTCGAGCGAACCAAGACGGAATTCTTGAATCTTGCCTCGCATGAGCTGCGCGGCCCGCTGGCGGTC
>DATLKH010000081.1:0-1939 GCA_035538475.1 Candidatus Dormiibacterota bacterium
CATTTGCAGCGCCATCCCGTCCTTCATCAGACCCTCGATCGTGAGCGTATAGAGGGCGCCGGGAAAGGTCTCGCCTGGAGATTTCCTTCCCGCCAAAACAGGTATCGCCAGCCATTCCTCGGCCACCGAACGGTAATAGCCGAGAATCCGGTCCGCCTCCTCCATCGCCTCATGCGCATACGCATGGAACGTGTGGCCTTCCTGCCACCAGAACTCACGGCTGCGCAGGAACAATCGGGACCGCATCTCCCACCGCACGACGCTGCACCACTGGTTGGTCAATTTCGGAAGATCGCGATGACTCTGTATGTATCGGCGGATGATCTCGCCGATGATCGTCTCCGAGGTGGGCCGGACGGCAAGAGGCTCTTCCAGCTCATCCATGTCGCCGCCGGCTTTCGTGACCCATGCAACCTCGGGCGCGAATCCCTCGACGTGCTCCGCCTCTTTGACCAGAAGGCCGCGAGGGATGAAGAGCGGAAACGCCCAGTTCTCGTGGCCACTTTCTTTGATCATGTCGTCGAACGCGCGCTGCACCGATTCCCAGATCGCCCAGCCGTAAGGGCGAATCACCATCATTCCGCGCACGCCCGACCAGTCGGCCAGCTCGGCCTTGCGGACGACGTCCGTGTACCAGCGGTCGAAATCGACAGACATTTTGGTGACTTCCTTTACGAAGTCCTGCTGCTCTTCAGTTTCGTGTTTCATGTTTGTGCTCCCGTGCGTGAGTAATTAGATCTCGTGCGGACGCCCGGACGCAGAGTCGCGCCGGGCTACGACGGGAGGGGAGCCGCCGGGGCGCGCCCGACTGTCTGGGGTCCCCGCAAAATCACGGCGCAGCCTCAGATTTTGCGGGGCTTGAGATCGCGTCGATCTCGGCCAGCAGCACGGCCAGCAACTCCTCTTGAGGCACGGTTTTGTAGAGCTTACCTTTCTTGAAAATCACACCCTTGCCCCGGCCGCCGGTGACCCCGATATCGGCGTGGCGTGCTTCAGCGGGACCGTTGACGACGCAGCCCATGACGGCGACGGTGATCGGAACCTTGAGCTTGGCGATGTAGGACTCGACTGCGTTCACCGTTGGGACCATGTCGTACTCGAGGCGGCCGCATGTCGGACAGGCGACCAGGGTCGGGCTTTCGTTGCGGAAAGCCAGGGTCTTCAAAATCTCGTGCGCGACGCGCACCTCTTCGCGTGGATCGGAAGTCGCAAGCGACACACGGATCGTGTCGCCGATGCCCTCGCTCAGCAACACGCCCAGGCCGACCGCGCTGCGAATGCTGCCCGCTTCGACAGGGCCTGATTCGGTCACGCCGAGGTGAATCGGATAGGACCGCGCTGCCGCGAACTTTCGATTTGCGAGGATGTTCGTCCACACGTCGGTCGCTTTAAGCGAAACCTTGACGAAGCCGGGACCATAGTCCAGGTCCTCCAGGATCTTGCAGTGACCGAGCGCGACCTCGACCATGCGCTCGGCGGTTCGTTCACGGTTGTCGCGATCGATGTGGTGCTGCTCACGCAGGCTCTTGTGCACCTCCTCGGGCAGCGAACCGGCGTTGACACCGATGCGAAACGGGATCTGGCGCTCTTTGGCCGCAGCCACCACCTTGACCACCTTGTCGCGGTCGGGGATGTTTCCGGGATTCAAGCGCAGGCAGTGCACGCCCGCTTCGATCGCCATCAAGGCAAGCGTGTGGTCGTAGTGGATGTCGGCGATCACCGGCAGGGGCGAGCCTTTGACGATCTCCTTGAGGGCTTCGGCGGCCTCGTGGTCGGGCACTGCGGGCCGCACCAGCTCGCAGCCGGCCTCCTTCAGCTCGTGGATCTGGCGCAGCGTCGCCTTGACGTCACGCGTGTCGGTCTTGGTCATGGTCTGGACCGCAATCGGCGCCGCGCCACCGATGACCACACCGCCGACATTGACCGGGATCGACTTCCG
>DATLKH010000082.1:0-3252 GCA_035538475.1 Candidatus Dormiibacterota bacterium
CTGCTGCTCGGAATCGTTTTGTTGCGCAAGTTCAACTGGCGCGAAAGTGTGGCTGCGATCTCGTGGACCGTGATCGTCGTTTTCGTCGCGTTGCTCCCTTTCACCCTCGCGACCAGCCCCTCGCTTCCGATCGACGTTATGCTCCACAACTTCAACGTCCAGGAAACCGGCGGAAACGTCAACAGCCTCACAACCGTCTCGCAGGATTCCTATTCGCTGTGGCCGCTCGTGACCTATTTCCATCTCGGCGCGACAGGTGTGCAGCGCATGTTCACGCCGAGCTCAGACCTCCTGATTGGATCGTTGAGTTACCAGCGGGTCAGCCAGGTTCGGACCGCAGTCGTACTGCTTGCCCTCGCCGGCATCCTCGCTATTCGCAAGCGCGCGACCGAGGGTCCTGGTGCGTATTTGCCCTACATCACGCTCGGCATCGTTTCGTTTCTCATGCTGATGACCGGCATCCTCGCCACCCACTTCCTCCTGGCCCTTCCTTTCATTCTGTTGTGTCGGAGGTGGCTCGGCAACACCGCCTACTTCTACGCGGTCGCGATCTGGACTGTGACAACGCTGATCCCGATGTACGGCGACATGGGCAGCGTCCTGAGTGCTCAGGATTACCCCCTATTAGCGGAAAGCCGGAGCGCGATCACTCGCGCGGTCGTGGACCTCTACTCGTCTGATCGCTTCATCACGGTCGGTGTAGTCGCAAACCTCTGCGCAATGATCTGGATCGCCGTTTTGACACTGCGATCTACTGTGAAACCGGTGACTGTGACGGCCGCCTAATCGTCGGTTGGGGCGACTTGCGATTCTCGAACGCCCCGGAGTAGGCTCGATCTTTGGGCTGGGGAGTTCCCAGCTTTCGTGTTCCCACAGGGGGTGTTGCGAATGCCGACGTATTTGCGTGGAACACGCGTTCACGTACCGCCGGACAAGATCGACCAGGCCACCAAGCACTTCGCGGAAACCATCGTGCCGACGGTTCGCAAGGCGCCCGGCAATCTGGGCGCGGTGTTGCTCGTCAACCGACAGACCGGTGACGGGGTTGGGCTCACCTACTGGGATTCAGCCAAGTCGCTCGGCGCAACCGAGCAGGTAGGCATCGACAGTCGAGTCGGCGCCACGAAGAATGTGCCCCAGATGCAGGTGATCAACGTCGAGCGGAGCGAGGTCGTGCTCATGGAGCGCGCGGCTCCACCCAAGGCTGGCACATTCCTTCGCTACACGTCAGCAACCGGCGACATCAACAAGATTGACGCCGGCATCGCCTTTGTACGCGACAAGGTGCTGCCGGTGCAGCGCGCTCAAAAGGGATTTCGAGCGTTGGTCTGTTCGGTGGATCGACAGACTGGTCGCAGCCATGTGGCCAGCACGTGGGAAACGCTGGCCGATCTCCAGGCAAGCGAAAAGGCCATCGCGCCACTGCGACAAGAATCAGCGAACGTCGCCGGCCTGATACCGGAAACCGTCAAGGTCGAGATCTTCGAAGCGCCGGTGGTCGAGCTCGCGTCCGCCGTCACGGCCGCTACGGCTGGAAATCGGAGCTAGTCGAACAAGAGAGTGGTCGCTGTCACTCAGCGACCACTCGTTTTCCTGAATTTGATCTCGCGTCGTGCTGGGATGCGGGTAGGCGCGCTGCACGCGGGCGTTCTAACCGTCGTGGAGGTGCCGTATGGACCTTGCGACCCTTGTTGTCGATCTCGTGATCGTGCTCTGGTTCGCCGCCGTGATCGTGGGCGTGATTCGAGCCTTGCTGTCCCGCCAGCAACGTCTGGCTCCGCTTCCCGCCGACGTCCGTAGTCAGTACGTCGAAGCGTGGGGCCGAGTGGCGAGGCAATTCCTATATTCACCCGTCGAGGCCACGCGTCAGGCCGACGTCCTCGTGAGCTCGATGCTTCGCGCTCGCGGACACTCACTGGATTACCAGCGGCTGCCGAGCAGCCTGCGTGACGCTCGCCGCAAACGGATCAATGGAGAGGAGCACCACGAAACAGAGGCCCTGCGCCAGGCCCTGATCCGTTATCGCGACGCTTTCGACGAGTCGATCGGCGCGCCTCCTCGCGAGCAGACGGCAGGCCGCCGGCCCGAGATGGCCTGATTCCGCAGCGCTCGGGCAAGCCGGAAGGCTAAGGCGTCGCTCTATCCGCGACCGGCTTGCGGTGGGGCCTGGGAAGTGAACGTGCCGCCGCCAACGTCCACAATCCGCTGGCGAGCACGGCGAGATAGGCGGCGAACAGGGGCAGTCGGAACACGGTTTGAGCTTCAGCCGGCGAGAGGACGTCTTTGGATGCTGGCCCCAAGGCGGGGATGACCGCATACTCGACGGTGTAGGTCGACAGGGCGAGGATGCCGAACGCGAGCAGGCTCAACCTCAACGGCCCCGTGCTGATCGCGTAAAGGACCACGGCCAGCGGCAAGATCCAGCCGATGTATTGAGGCCCGTATCCGGGTCCGAGGGCTGGGATCGCCATCAGGAGCAGCACGCTCGAGATCACGATGGTCTGCGTGCTGCGCCGCGCGGGCCGGCTGAAGACGAAGCCCGCGAAAAGCACTGCAGCCAGCGGGAGCACGGGATAGGCGCTGGCGTAAGCGGTGGTGGCTGAAGTCCCTCCGACGAGGTTCAACAGCCCGCTGACTCCGAAGTAGCCCGACACCGAGCGGTAGTGGAAGACGTTGCTGGCGACCATGTCCGGGCTCAGGACGTAGAGCACGCTGACGCCGATGAGGGCGGGCAGAACGATGAGCGCCGCGCCGACTCCGCGGGCCGCCCAATCCGTCTCGCGCCAGCGGATCAAGAGCAGCGGCGCGAGGACGAGCGGCACCGTCTTGGCGAGGATGCCGAGGCCGAGCATCAGGCACCCGACGAGCCACGTCGAGATGGACGCGCTTTGGTTCCAGGCCACGACCGCGTAAACCGTCGACAGCGCGAACAGGCCAACGATGGCGTCGAAGTTGCCGTGCTCGACGGCCATGAAGATCGAGATGGGATTGAGCGCGATCCCGATCAGCGCGATCCACCAGGCGCGGCTGCGATCGCAGCCGAGAAAGCGCATGAACAGAAACGCGAGCGCGACGATGAGGACGTCGACGCCGGTCAGCACGACCTGGATGAGGTGCGCGAGCGAGATGTGCGTGCCGTCGGAGATCCTGCCGAGGACGAAGAGGACCTGCATCCACAGAGGCGGGTAATAGAAGAGCGTCGTCGTCGCGTATGGGTTTTGGCCCGAGAGCAGAATGCGCGTGGCTTGCTCC
>DATLKH010000083.1:0-2204 GCA_035538475.1 Candidatus Dormiibacterota bacterium
CAAGAGCCATGACCGCGTGTTGATCGTTCGCCGTCTCGAGCGGCTCGGACTCGACGTGAACGGGCTCGTGGAACTGGATGCGCCACTTGCTGGGCAGCGGAATCATGCCCAGAAGCCCGAGCCACGGCCAGAAAGGTGTGACGGGAAAGTACGGCAGACCAAAGAGGCGCGCGAGCGGCGCGAAGTCGGCGACCATCGGATAGATCTCTTCGGCTCCGATCACCGAGACCGGGATGATCGGGGCCCGAGCTCGAATTGCGGTGGTTATGAAGCCGCCTCGACCAAAGCGGCGCAGGCGGTAGCGCTCCTTGAAGTTCTTGCCCGTTCCGCGCGTTCCCTCGGGAAATACGAGCACCAGTTCGTCGCGCTCGAGCAAACGCAGCGTGTCGCCCTGGTGCCCGACCGCCTGGCCGGTCCGCCTCAGGAACCAGCTCAGCACCGGCATGCCCATGAACTGGCTCGCCACCAAGGCCCGCACGTGCCGCGGATGCGGGTGCTCGGTGAATACCGCGGTCTTGATCATCGTTCCGTCCCAGGGCAATACACCCGAGTGGTTGGCCACCAGAAGGGCGCGGCCGGTGGCCGGCACGTTTTCGACACCCGTCGTCTCGATGCGCCAGTAGTCGCGGTAGAGCGTGCGAAACAGGGTGATGAACGACTCGGTCCACGCCGGGTCGAATCCGAAATCGTCGACCGCGTAATTCGGCCCGCGTCTTGCCAGCTCACGCTGCTGATATGTGAACTGGATCAGCTCCATGATTCGCTGCAGGTCGATCACATCGTGTCCGGTCAGCTGGCGCAAGCGCAACGACAGCTCGCCGACCGCCTGCAGGGCATAGGCCGGAGCCTGGCGCTGCAAACGGCGCACCGGCCTGGGCAGACGGAATCCCTGTCGCGGCTGGACGACTTCCGCTTTCTTGCTGTTCCGCCGGCGTTGTTCGCGCGTGGTTTCGGAGATCAATTTCGCTGCGCCAGAGCCTGTCGCTCGCGCCGCCGGCGCTGCTGCAGGTAAACCTGCAGCTCGTATTCCTGTGGCGGTGACGGCGGCTCTATGACTTCGACCTCCTTGCCCCGCGCGTACGCGTCCATGGTCTGGCGCGACGTAAATGCAGGCGTCCAGCCGAATGCGGACTTGAGGGATGCACAATCCATCAGCGAGCCGAACGTGAGGAAGTCGGCCAGATGCGACGGCATCTCCACGCGGGCAAGCACCTTGAGCGAAGCCCGAGCCAAGAATGAGCTGTAAGGCATCAGCACCGGCAGCGGCCGCCCGCCCATGATCGCGATCGCCTGGCTGAGCAGGACCACGCCATCCCCACCGACGTTGAAGGCGCCCGACTGTTCCCCAAGGACGGCGCGCACGATCGCCTCCGCCGCGTCGTCCTCATGCAGGAGCTGCAGGCGCGGATCGAAACCGAAAAACACCGGCACGACGGGCAGCGACAGATACTTGCCGAGGCTTGTGTTGTCGCTCACGCGATAGCCGAGCCGGAGCACGCAGACGCTGCTCGATTCGTAGCGCAGCGCAAAATCGCTCACCAGCTGCTCCATCTCGAGCAGATCACGCATCACGCCTGTGGCCGGCCGCTCCCACCTCACCATGTCTTCCGTGAAGAGCGATGGATCGGTCGGCGTAGCGCCGTAGATCGCCTGGCTCGACTTCACCACGAGCCTTCGCACCGGACTCGACGGACCGGCGCTCGCCACCAGCACATTCATGGTTCCGATCACGTCCGTCTCGTGGATCGGACGCTCGTCCCGCGGCGAGTCGACCATCACCGCCAGGTGGACGATCGTGTCGATGCGCAGCTGGCGCACGAGCTTGCTGATGACCGACAGTCGCGTGTCGGCGTGAACGAAATCCATCTCCTCGAGAGCGCTGATGGGATCGGCGACATCGCAGCCAAACAAATAGGGAACTTGAGGCGCGAGGCGGCGCGCGACTTCAGCGCCCAGGGGATTGGATACGCCCGTGACCAGGACGCGGTGGGGGGCCATTCAGCTCCCTAATCTAGGGGTTTACTAGGGGTAGATCCCTCGAACCGTCGTGGCGTTGGCCACCCGCTGCACCGCGAGCGCATAGGCCGCGGCCCGCATGTCGATTCGCTTGTTCACCGACATGTGCAGGATCTCGTAGAACGCCCGCGTGATGACGTGATGCAGTTTGGTGTTGATCTCTTCCTCTTCCCAGAAGAAGGCCTGCA
>DATLKH010000084.1:0-4444 GCA_035538475.1 Candidatus Dormiibacterota bacterium
GGTGACACCGCGCTCGGCAAACAGGCGCACGGCCTGGCGGACGAGCATTTCGCCGACGCCCTGGCCGCGATGGCCTTCGGCGACGTAGAGCTCAGCCACCTCGCCCTCGAGCCCGGTGCCCGGGTTGTAGAGCACGATCCAGCAAAAGCCGATGACTTGGCCGATCTCGTCGCGCACCGCGTAGATGACGTTCTCGCCGCGAAACGCCTCTGGGACGCGCGCGAGGTGACGCTCGATTTCCTCGCGCGGAAGCTGCGGGTGGTCCGCGTAGTGGATCTGCTCGCCGAGCTGAAGCTCGACCAGCAAAGGCTTGATCGAGTCGTAATCACCGCTCGCGAGACGTTCGACGTCGAGAGTTCGCATTCCCATCCGATGTTAGCCTAGGAACAAATCACCAAAAGGACGATTTCGTTCCACCTTTGTGATTTCTTCGCGCCGACGTAGCTCAGCTGGCAGAGCAGCCGCCTCGTAAGTGGCAGGTCGTGGGTTCGAATCCCACCGTCGGCTCCAAGGCAAATTCCTAGCGGGAACGAGGGTTCGCTGCGGTCGCCGGCACTCGAGGCTTATTCGGAGTGTCCAATTCCGCTTTCGCCGGCACTCGCGCGTTATGCGCCTGACCGCCGATCAGGGTCAGCAAGAACAGCAACTCGGCCAGGATGAACGGGACCGCCAGGACGATCAGAGCCAGTTCGAGCAGCGCGTAGCCGGCGACCATCAGCGCGACCTGCACCGAAGATGCGCCCGCCCGGACTACGAGCCAGCCGGCCAGGACGAGCATGGCGAAGTCCTGGAAACCGACGTACGGCGTGAACAGAAGCGACGCGACGATCCCAGTCGCGATCGGACGCTCGACCAGGGCGCCACGCTGACGCCGGGCGGCTGCCAAAGCCACGGCCACGACCAACGCTTGCGCCGCGTAAACCTGCGGGCCAAGCCCGAGCGGCCCCGCGATCGCATAGCGCCGCGTCGGTTCCCAGGAAGACGCCAGCGACAGCACATCCCGGTAGCGCTGCACGCCTTCCGGCCCGAGCACCACGAGGGCCACCACCGCGATGACAGCCGTCGCCGCCAGCCACGCGCCGAAGATTCGAATGCGCCCTGCGACCAGTAGACAGACCGGCACGAGGATCGCGAGCTGTGGCTTGATCGCGATCGCGCTCAGCACAAGCCCGGCTGCGATCTGGCGATCCCGCCGCGCCAGCCACCACGAAGCCGCAACGGCCGCGGCGACGAGGGCCGCGGGCTGACCGACCATGAGGCCGAAAGCGGTCGGAAAGAGCCCTAAGAACAAGGTCAGATGCGCGACTTTGGTGAGGCGGCGGCCTGGCGCGACGACGTACCAGGTGAAGATCGCCGCCCCCACCAGCAGCACGGTCCAGATCCAGATTGCGATTCCGAAGGGCAGCGCCGTCAACGGCGTGACCAGCCAGGCAAGCGGTGGAGGGTTGAGATACGGCTGCCAGTAGAAGCCGGCGCCCAGGCCTTCGGTCGCCGCCTTCTGAGCAGGCAGGTCGTACAGGTGGCCGTAACCGCTCCGCCACGCTGCGACCGCCGCTCCGTACATGAGCCGGAAGTCGTTGCGGAGTCGGTACTCGGGGATGTACGTCACGACCGCCGCGTAGAGGTCGAAGGCGATAAGCAGGATTCCGGTCCACAGGCCGGCCGCGGCCCAAAGCCGAGTCCGGCGCCGCAAGTAGTCGAGCAAGACGCGGAAAAAATAAGGGCTCGGACCTCTAGTCCGAGCCCTCAGTCTGAAACCTGCTTACTAGTTGACTTCGCGGTAGTCCGCGTCGACAACGTCACCTTCCTTCTTCTCTTCACCGGGCTGCGTGCCATCGGCAGGCTGCGCACTCTCCTGCGGACCGGGAGTTGCTCCGGCCTGCTGGTAGATGTACTGACCGATCTTCTGGAGCGACTCGTTGAAGTCGTCCATCTTGCGCTGCAGGTCCTTGGTGTCCGAGCCCTTGGCCGCGCTCTTCAACGCCTCGAGCTTGGTGTTGACCTCGCTTTTCACGTCCGCCGGGATGCGGGCGTCGTGCTCTTTGATGATCTTCTCAGCCTGGTGGATCATGTGATCCGCCTGGTTGCGGAGCTCGACCTCTTCACGCTTCGAGCGGTCCTCCGCGGCGTGTGCTTCAGCCTCTTTGACCAGCCTGTCGACCTCGTCTTTGTTGAGGGTCGAGGAGGCTGTGATCGTCACGGCCTGCTCACGGCCCGTGCCCTTGTCCTGCGCTTTGACGTTCAGGATGCCGTTCGCGTCGATGTCAAAGGTGACCTCGATCTGCGGCATGCCTCGTGGCGCCGGCGGGATGCCGTCCAGGTGGAAGCGGCCCAGCGAGCGGTTGTCGCGAGCCATGTCGCGCTCGCCCTGCAGGACGTTGACCTCCACTGACGTCTGGCTGTCGGCCGCGGTCGAGAAGATCTGCGACCGTGAGGTCGGGATCGTCGTGTTGCGGTCGATGAGCCTGGTCATGACACCGCCCAGCGTCTCGACGCCAAGTGAGAGTGGCGTGACGTCCAAAAGCAGGATGTCCTTGACCTCGCCCTTCAGCACTCCGGCCTGGATCGCTGCGCCGACGGCCACGACCTCATCCGGATTGACTCCCTTGTGAGGCTCCTTGCCGCCGAGCAGGTCCTTGACCAGCTGCTGGATGATCGGCATGCGCGTCGCACCACCGACCAGGACCACCTCGTCGATCTGCTGCGGCGTCAGGCTGGCGTCCTTGAGCGCAGCCAGGAACGGGCCGCGCGTGCGCTCGGTCAGGTCAGCGGTGAGGGACTCGAACTTCGCTCGGGTGAGCGTCATCTCGAGGTGCTTCGGACCGGTCTGGTCCGCGGTGATGAACGGCAGGTTGATCGTCGTCTCGAGCCGGCTCGAGAGTTCGATCTTCGCTCTCTCAGCCGCCTCGGTGAGACGCTGCAGAGCCTGGCGGTCGGCCTTCAGGTCGATGCCGTTCTGCTTCTTGAATTCGTCGGCGAGCCAGTCCACGACGCGGCGGTCGTAGTCGTCACCGCCCAGGTGGGTGTCGCCGTTGGTCGCCTTGACCTCGAAGACACCGTCGCCGACGTCCAGTACGGAAACGTCGAAGGTGCCACCACCGAGGTCGAAGACGAGGATCGTCTCGTTGGCCTTCTTTTCCAGGCCGTATGCGAGGGAAGCGGCGGTCGGCTCGTTGATGATGCGGAGCACGTTGAGACCCGCGATCTGGCCGGCGTTCTTGGTCGCCTGCCGCTGCGAGTCGTTGAAGTAGGCGGGCACGGTGATGACCGCGTCCGTCACCTTTTCGCCCAGATAAGCCTCAGCGTCGGTCTTGAGCTTCTGCAGGATCATGGCCGAGATCTCTTCGGGCGTGAACTCCTTGTTCGCGTTGGGCACGAACACCACAGCGCGGTCGTCCTTGCCGGGCTTGACCTGGTAAGGCACGATCTTTCGCTCCGAGTCGACCTCGCCGAACTTGCGGCCCATGAACCGCTTGATCGAGTAGATGGTGTTCTCGGGGTTGACGGCCGCCTGGCGGCGGGCCAGCGTGCCCACCAGCCGCTCACCCGTCTTGGTGAAAGCGACCACGGAGGGGGTCGTGCGCGAACCTTCGGAGTTGGGTATGACCACGGGCTCGCCGCCTTCCATGACGGCGATCACCGAGTTGGTCGTTCCGAGGTCGATGCCTACGGTTTTTGGCATATGTCTGCTGTTCCTCCAGGTGGGTTGGTTGTCACTTATCGAGTGGCTACCTTGATCTTGTTCCCCGGTTCAGGGAACGCAAAACGCTGCTGCCCGGATAGGCGCGACTGTCCGCGGGGCTGGGCCCCTTCCGCTCGCCAGACTGCTGGGATGGGCGCGACTATCCCTACTCTTTAACCGATGGCCATCTACGAGCTGGACCCGGTCGACCAGATTGGGGTCGCAGCGGTTGGTCAGCCCGGCCAGCGCCAATTTTTCCTACTTGCCCGAGGATCCGGCCACATGCTCACCCTGGCCTGCGAGAAGTCGCAGATCCAGGCTCTGCTCGTGCGCTTGCAGCTGATGATGGAGGCGCAGGGACTCGAGCGGCCCGAGTCGGTCGCGCAAGCGGATGCACTGGTTCCAGGCGAGCCGGAATGGCAGATCGGCGAGATGGGCCTCGGCTATCACGAGTCGCGCCGGATGTTCGTGCTGGTTGCCAGCCAGGGCGCGGCGGGCGAGGGCGAGCAGTCCGAGACTCAGGCCCAAGACCTCCCCAGCGTGCGCTTCTGGCTCAGCCCTGACCAGGTCGTGTCCTTCTCGAAGCAGGCGGAATCAGTGCTCGCGGCCGGACGCCCCTTGTGCCCACGCTGCGGCCTGCCCATGGATCCCACAGGTCACCCCTGCCCGGTCATGAATGGCGCGCGCCCCATCTTCTGAGAGCCCCGCCAACTCAGAGCGGCTGCTCCGCCAGCTGCCGAAGATGAAGGTGATCGGGCTCCT
>DATLKH010000085.1:0-6558 GCA_035538475.1 Candidatus Dormiibacterota bacterium
TGTACTTGAGCATCTCGCGGATCCCCTCGTCGTCCTCGACGACGAGCACCCGGCCGCTGCTGCCGCTCGGCACGCGGCTCATCTGAGCTCGACCACCTGGCCGGACTCGAGGAACACGATGTCCTCCGCCACGTTGCTGACGCGGTCGGAGATTCGCTCGAGGTTATGTGCTACCAGGAGCAGAGTCACCGAGCGCAGCGCGTCATCCGCGTCGACATGCCCGTTGCCCATCTCCTCGACCATGTCCTCGAATACACGGTGATACAGGCGGTCGATCTCATCATCTCGCGCGGCCACTTCGAGCGCCCGCGGCTCGTTTTGGTCGATCAGCGCTTCCAGGATGTCGTGCACCTGTCCGATCGCCAGCTCACCCATCAATCCGAACTCGGAACGCAGCGGCTTCTCGGGAAGGCCGCACAGCGTGGTCGTCATTCGCGCGATCCGAACGGCGTAGTCCCCCATGCGCTCCAGCTCCGTGGCGATGTACTGGATTCCCATCAAGTAACGGAGGTCCCGCGCCACCGGCTGCTGCGTGGAGATGACCATGAAAACCTGCTCGCGCATCTGGCGAAACAGCTCGTTCAGGTACTGGTCTTGATTGCGCACCTTCTCGGCGGCCATGCTGTCGCGGCGGCGCAGCGCGTCGAGCGCAGCCTCGATCTGGGACTCGACCAGCGTGCCCATCCGGACCAACGACTCGCGGAGGCTCGCCAGCTCTCTTTCAAATGTCAGTCGGGGCATTGCCCTTTATCCGAACCGCCCCGTGATGTATGCCTCTGTTCGTGGGTCCTGAGGCTGATTGAACAGATCAGCGGTGGGGGCAAACTCGATGAGCTCGCCGTAACGACGCTCAGGGCTCATGAGCATGAAGGCCGTGAAGTCCGAAACTCGCGCGGCTTGCTGCATGTTGTGGGTGACGATCACGATCGTGAAGTCACGAGTCAAAGTCGCCATCAGGTCTTCGATCTTCAGTGTGGCGACAGGGTCGAGGGCCGAACAGGGCTCGTCCATGAGGATGACCTCTGGATTCACCGCAATGCAGCGTGCGATCGCCAGGCGCTGCTGCTGGCCACCCGACAATGACGTCGCCGGTTCGTGCAGCCGGTCCTTGACCTCATCTAGAAGCGCGGCGCGATCCAGGCTGTCCTCGACCGCCGCGTTGATGCGTGAAGAATTCCAACCGAGCAGGCGTGGGGCGAACGTGATGTTGTCGCGGATCGACATTGGGAACGGGCTCGGGCGCTGAAAGACCATGCCGACTTTCTGCCGCAGTTCGAGCAGCTTGCGTGTGGTCACTATGTTCTCGCCGTCGAGTAGCGCTTCCCCGGTCGCCCTGGAGTTCGGTACCAGGTCGTACATGCGGTTGAAGACCCGAAGCAGCGTGCTCTTGCCGCAGCCGGAGGGTCCGATGATGGCAGTGATGCGGCGCTCTGGGATCTGGAAGGTGACGTCATTGAGCGCCTGGAACTTGCCGTAGAAGAACGACAGCCGGTTGACGCTGAGCTTTGCCTCGCCTGCGCCGGGAACAGCCCTCAACTCAGGTCTCGTGGCCTGGCTCGGCGGCCGCACCATCGGTCGAACGTCTGCCATACCCCGACTCCAGGATAGGCTGCGCCAGGTTAACTGAAGTTTATGCAGCCGTTAAGGGATGGCGCGGCAGGGCAATCGAGAAGACCTGGCCGCCCTCACGCGCGGCCTCGGTCCAGATTCGTCCACGTAAGACCTGGACCAGATGCTTGGTGATCGCCAGGCCGAGACCGAAGCCGCCGGCTTCGCGCGGCCGGGCCCGGTCGACCTTGTAAAAGCGCTCGAAAACGCGGCTCCAGTGCTCGGGCGAGATGCCGGGACCGCGGTCACGGACGCTTATCACCAACTCCTCCTCGAGAGCTTCGACCTGCACGTCAATCGCAGTCTCGGGGGGCGAGAACTTGGCCGCATTGTCGAGCAGGTTGGCAATCGCTTGAATGAGCTTGGCCCTATCGGTTTCGATCACGAGGCCGTCGGGCACGCTCAGATGAACAGGCCGCTCCGGGCCAAGGCGCGCAACGCTGTCGGTGATCAGCTCCCCGATGTCGACCTTCGAGATGTCGACCGCCATCGTTCCCATTTCGATGTCGCCGAGCTGGCGCAGGTTGTCGATGATCTTGCTGATCAAGTCGGCCTCGCGGACGATTCGCTCGGCAAAACGCCTGCGGTCCCTGGGAAGAGGGTCACCGTTGAGACTCTCAGCCGTGAGGCGCAGCGACGTAATCGGAGTCTTCAGCTCATGAACGAGGTTGCTGACGAACTCCTGCCTCACCGTCGACAACCTTCGCAGCTCCGTCACATCGCTGATGAAGAGGATGCTCTCGCCCACTTTCGGTCCAGCCACCAGATGTGTTTGGACGGTGCAGCGGTGATGCACGAGCTGCGCCTCAGACTGTTCGACGCCGCTTTGAACGATGTCGAACAGGCGCGACTCCAGTGTGGCCTCGACCAGGCTTGCCGGCAGGCGCGACGAGTCAATCGCGAAGAAATCACGCGCGGTCTTGTTGGCGCGGACGACGGTTGCCCCTTCATCGAGCAGGAGCGCCATGATCGGCGCTCCTTCCAGCATTTCCCCAAACGAGTCGTGTGAGGTCCTGTCGGGAAATCGCACTTCGTCCGCTCGGCGCCGGTTCCAGATCACAGTCTCCGAATCATAGGAGCGGTTTTTCACCCGTCGCGACGACCCGCACTGCAGGCGGCGTGATGACGGAGCTTGGAAACCGAGTCCTTAAGGCGCGATTAACCCATCCTTAAACGCCGTCCCATAGCGTGGGCCGCGTCACAGCGTGGAGCAGTTCAGGAGGGGATCGATGCTTCGCATTTCATCATTCGCTCGGCTTGTGCTCATCGGCGGCTTGGCCGCCATGGTGGCAACCGCATGCGCCAGTTCGGGGGACGGCACGCCGAGTACATCATCAGTTCAGTGCGGAAATACCGGGCTCACCGGTGCCGGCGCCACTTTCCCGGCGCCGCTCTATCAGAAGGCTTTCTTCGACTACCAGGCGCAGTGCAGCGCGGTCCAGGTCAACTACCAGCCGATCGGCTCCGGTGGTGGCATAACTGCGTTCAAGTCCAAGACGGTGGATTTCGCGGCCAGTGACGTTCCAATGGGATCGGCCGACATCACTGCCGCAGGTGGGCCCGACACGCTGACTCAGATCCCGACCACGCTTGGCGTCATCGCGATCGCTTACAACGTTTCCGGCGTGGACAAGCTGGTGCTCGACGGGCCGACGCTCGTCGGCATCTACATGGGCTCGATCAACATGTGGAACGCTCAAGAGATCACGAACCTGAACCCGGGCGTCTCGCTGCCCAACAAGTCGATCACCGTGTATCACCGCTCAGACGGCAGCGGAACCTCCTATCACTTCACCGATTACCTCTCGAAGATCTCATCGGACTGGAAGACCCAAACCGGAAGCCCCAACAAGTCGCCGAACTGGCCCAAGTTCGCCCACGCGCAAAGCGCGAGTGGCAACCCGGGCGTGGCTCAGGGCATCAGCAGCACAGATGGATCGTTGGGCTACGTCGAGCTCGCGTACGTGGTGCAGAACAACATGAAGCAGGCCTATCTGGTCAACGCTGCCGGCAAGAAGGTGCAGGCCAGCGTGGACGGGGCGACCGCCTCGGCTGCGACCAACACGAGCGTCAGCCCGACGAACTTCTCGATCACCAACGCGAACTGCGACAAGTGCTATCCGATCGCCGCCTTCAGTTGGATCATCCTCTACACCAACTACAGCGACGCCAACAAGGGCAAGTCAGTCGTCTACCTCTTCAAGTGGCTCGTTACAAACGGTCAGAGTGATGGCAAGGACCTGCAGTACGCGCCCTTGCCGTCGGCAGTGCAGCAGCTGGCTTTGACCAACCTCAAGACCGTGAAAGCCGGCGGAACGACGGTTCTCTCGAGCTAGAACCCGACAGGTCACCGCGGTAGGGGCGCTCACAGCGGACGCCCCTTCTTCTTTTCTACAGAGGCCTGCGACTCGGCACGCCGGCGCGTCGCGGATAGGCGTCCGGTGTCGAAGCGATCTTGTCGACGATGATGATGGTGCCTTGCTCGCGCGCGGCCGAGGGAGCGGTTACGACCGACTCGAGCGATCCTCCCAAGACCTCGATGGCGTGGCGCGCTCCCACCACGTCCTCCCCTGCGGTCTTTTGCGCCAGCAGACGGCCGCCGACGCGGACGAAGGGTAGGCACAGCTCGACGAGAACTCGCATCGGCGCCAGGGCCCGCGCGGTGGCGACGTCGAAGGCTTCGCGGTAGTTGGGGTCGCGGGCGGCGTCTTCGGCCCGGCGGGGCACCACCTCCACGCCGCGGAGACCGAGCCTGGCCGCTGTCTGGACGAGAAAAGCGGCTTTGGCCTGATCCGCTTCGATCACCGTCACCTGGAGATCCGGGCGGCTGATCTTGAGGGCGAACCCGGGCAGTCCACCCCCGGAACCGACGTCGACCACGGTTCGCGCCTCAGCCATGTGATCCAGGACCACGAGCGAGTCCTCGATCAACGCCATCGGCGGCCCCGAAACGAGGCCCGGCCAATCCTCGATCAGCCGGGCAAACTCGCCGAGCTTAGAATCTGTCACAGCAATGCCTATTTACGAATATCGGTGTGAGAGCTGCGCCGAGAAGTTCGAAGTTCTGACCACGTTCGCCGAGCGCGACACCGCTCAGGCGTGTCCGGCGTGCGAATCGACGAAGACGCGCGTCCTGGTCTCGAGCTTCGCCTTCGCCAGCGGCACGGGCCCCTCCTCGATGTCCGACTTCTCGGGCGAGTCGAGTGGCGGCGGCTGTGGCTGTGGCGGCGCGTGCTCCTGCGGATCTCCCAACTAGCGGCCTAGCAGCTTGCTTTTCCCGGTCACGTACCGGGTCAACGCCGCAGGCCACATGGAAGTGGGCGGCTGCGACCTCGTCGATCTGGCACATAGCCATGGCACGCCCCTATATGTTTACGACGAAGCGACCATTCGCCAGCGCGCTTCGGAATACGTCGCGGCGATGGCAGATGCAGGTCAGGCCCTTTACTCGGCAAAGGCTTTTGCGTCCCCGTTGTTCCTTCGTGTCATCGCTGAAGAAGGGCTTGGACTCGATGTCGTCTCTGCGGGCGAGCTGCATCTCGCTCTGAAGTCGCAATTCCCGCGCGAGCGCATCTTCTTCCTCGGCAACAACAAGAGCGCCGAAGACCTCGGCAGTGCGCTCGAGGCCGGCGCCACCATCGTGATCGACGGCGATCACGAATTCGGTTTGCTTCGCGAGCTTGTCCCCGAGGGACGTCGTGCGCGGGTGATGCTGCGCATATCGCCCGGGGTCAAGCCGGACACTCATGACCACATCTCCACCGGTCAGCTGGATTCGAAGTTCGGCTTTTCCATCGAGGCGGGTGCTGCGAGACAGGCGGTCGAGACGGCGCTCGCTCATCCCCGACTGGAACTTGTGGGGCTTCATTCACATATCGGTTCGCAGATCTTTGCGCTTGGCGCGTACGAGAAGTCGATGCAGATCATGCTCGACCTCCTGGTTCAGCTTCGAGATGAGTTTGGATTCGAGCCGCAGCAGTTGGGGGCGGGAGGCGGACTCGGCATCGCGTACACGCGTCACGACGATCCGCCGACGCCGCGTCACTTTGTCGAGACGGTGCGTCGTGCACTGATCAGTGGATGCGCGGAGCGAGACTTGAAAGTCCCGCGGTTGGTCGTCGAACCGGGCCGCTCGATCGCGGGGCCGGCGGGGATGGCGCTGTACACGGTGGGTTCGATCAAGGACATCCCGGGTGTGCGCCGCTATGTGGCCGTCGACGGCGGCATGGGCGACAACATCCGGCCGAAGCTCTACGGCGCACGCTACGAGGCCTACCTCGCATCCGCGCCGGAACAGCGGCCGGATGGAAAGGTGACGATCGCAGGCAAGTACTGCGAGTCGACCGATATCTTGATCACTGATATCGAGATGCCGCCGCTCGAGTCAGGCGACGTGATCGCGCTGCCGGCGGCGGGTGCTTATTGCCTTGCGATGGCGAGCAACTACAACGGAATGCCTCGACCCGAAGTGTTGATGCTTCGCGACGGCGAAGCGCGAGTCATGCGCCGGCGCGAAACGCTGGACGACCTATTGCTCACGGAAGTTTTCTAGACGACGTTGATAGTCTCGGAGGCGCAGCCCTTCGCGATGTCGCAGACGATGACGTGGTCGGTTCGCAACACACCCGTTGGCACGTTGACTGAGACCGAAATGTTCCCAGCACAATTGGCCGTAACGCTGGGCAGCGTTGTCGGGGTTCCAGAACCTTGCTTGTAGCTCACGGTGACTGTGCTGTTTGGCGTGAAGTTCGCCCCCGTGAACTTCGCGGTGCCCCCCAGCACGACGCTCTGGCTTGAAGGGTTCAGGACGAGGGGGTTGGAGTTGCCCGGGCAGGGATTGGGCGGCGGCGTAGGCGTCGGAGTCGAGTGAGGAGGTGGAGTGGGCGTCGACCCACCGCCACCACCGCCTCCTGATCCCCCGCCACCCGTGCCTCCGCCGCTGACACCGCC
>DATLKH010000086.1:0-6345 GCA_035538475.1 Candidatus Dormiibacterota bacterium
GCCAGTACGCCGCAGGCATTCAGCAAAACATGCAGCGGCTGAAAAAATACGTCGAGTCCGGCAAAGGACCGAAGCCGCGCTGAGTGCTGGCTTATCTCTTTTTCCACCAACCTGCGGTCAGCGTCGACCGAGGCGAATACGAGGAAGGACTCCGACGCTTTCATGCGGCCCTCGCAGAAGGCAACGTCGAGGGATTCATCTCCTCGTCTACGTATCGGGTCGGAGGCCGTTATTGCGATTGGTATCTCGTGCAGAATTCGGCCGCCCTCGACGTCTTGAACGATGCGGCGGTCAGCGGTCCGCGCTTGCACGTGCACGACGCGGTGGCGCACCAGGCGATCGACGGTGCAGGGAAGCTTTTGAAGCTGATCGCCGGCAATCACGATGCGAGTGCAGGTTTTGAGGTTCGCTTTTCGAAGCCGCGCGGCGCCAGCTATGGACAGCTGTACAGCCTGCTCAAGCCATGGACAGACAGGGAGGATGTGAGCTTGTGGCGGCGAATGATGGTGCTGGGACCGCCTCCGGAATTCGTGCTGCTGTCGCGCTCGCGCGAAGAGCTGCCCGGCGACATGGAACCCGAAATCCTGATCAGGGAGACGATCTAGTGGACTGTAACTGCCGCGCAAATGGCTGTTACAGGCCACTAGGGCCGGGGCAGCAGCTCCAACTGTTCGAACCGATCTTGCACCGCGGTGCGAAGTTCTGAGGCGAGCGCCTTGAGGCGCTCCTGGTCGCTCGTGCTCGAGATGTTCACCACTCGCATCCTGCGCAGGGCCGCGTTCAGCGCATAGAGCCCCGAAGGCTCGTTTCCGGTCATGCGTGCCGCCGCGACTCGAATCTCACGGGCCGAATCGTCCTGACCGTGCGAGCGCAGCCAGTTCGAGAGTCGTGCCGCGGCGACGATCACACGCTGCGTCTTGGGATTGAGTGCGGGCGGGACGTCGGGTGTGTGACTCGCCTCGAATGCTGTGAGCAGAGATTGTGACCGGCGGATGCCTTTGAGGCGCCGGATGATGTTGCCCGGTCCGATCATCACCAACAGGCCGGCAATCACGAGGAGCACGACGACCGCCCCGACCAGCGCCTCCAGCATTTTTTCTTAGGTTACGCTTTGACAACATCTCAGTGAGCTCAATCGCTGTAATCACCGGCGCGTCATCGGGCATAGGCGCGGCGAGTGCGATCGCTCTCGGCCGGCAGGGTTATCAAATCGTTGTCGGCGCCCGGCGTATCGAGCGGCTACAGCGCGTAGCCGGCGAAGACGGTCTCGCGCTTCCCCTTGATGTGACCGACGGGCAGAGCATCAAGAGCTTTGTGGGGGGGATCAAGAAACGTTTCGGTCGCATTGACGTGCTCGTGAACAACGCGGGAGGAGCGCTTGGAATGACTTCTGTTGCGGAATCCCGCGACGACGAGTGGATCACGATGTGGAAGACCAACGTTCTGGGTTTGATGTGGATGACGCGTGAGTGTCTTCCTCTTCTGCGCAAGGCGAAGCACGGTCATATCGTCAACATCGGCTCGGTCGCGGGATTCGAAACGTACAAAGGCGGCGCCGGTTACACGTCGGCCAAGCATGCGGTGCGCGCGATTTCACGCACATTGCGATTGGAGCTGAACGGCGAACCGATTCGGATCACCGAAATCGATCCTGGCCTGGTCGAGACAGAGTTCAGTCTCGTCCGCTTCCATGGCGATCGCAAGGCGGCGAAAGGCGTGTACGAAGGGATCAAGCCGCTGACGGCGGAGGACGTCGCCGAGTGTGTCGCTTTCGCCGTCACCCGTCCGTCCCACGTGGACATCGACGAAATCGTCATCCGGCCCGTTGCACAAGCGACCACGTGGATGGTCGCGCGGAAGGCACCGCGGACGCGAAAGACTAAGGCCTGAGCAGGATCTTTCCGGTCGTCTTGCGAGCTTCGAGGTCGATGTGCGCCTGCCGAGCTTCGCTCAGCGGGTACTTCGCGCCGATTCGAACCTTCAGCCGGCCCTGCTTGATCAAGTCGAACACCTTTGCCGCGCGCTGGCGCCGCAGCTCAGGCGTGCGGATGTACGTGGCGATGGTCGGTCGCTGGACGTACAGCGATCCCGACTTCGCCAGCAGGTGAACGGGCACTGGATCGGGCTGTCCGCTCGCCGCGCCATAGATGATCATCCGACCCAACGGGCGGATCGCCGTCAGGCCCTCGTTGAACGTGGTCTTGCCGATGCCGTCGTAGATCGCGGCCACGCCCTCACCACCGGTGATCTCGCGCGCTCGTTGGGCGAATCCTTCGTAACCGATCACCTCCTCGGCCCCGGCTTCACGCGCCAACTGCGCTTTGTCGTCGCTCGAGGTGGTGGCGATGACGCGCCCGCCGAGCAGCTTGGCCATCTGGGTGAGCAGCAGGCCCACGCCTCCCGCCGCTGCGTGCACGATCACCCAGTCACCGCGCTGGATGGGATATGAGTCGTGGGCGAGGTAATGCGCGGTCAGGCCCTGCATCAGTGCGGCAGCAGCCACGTCGGTGGGAATGCCGTCGGGGATGGGGACGAGCTTGGCCGGATCAGCGGCTACGCGTTGGGCATAGCTGTGCGGAACGTCGAGCCAGACGACGCGTTCACCAGTCGCAACATTCGACCCGGCGCCTTCGACGCCGATGATCGCGGGCGGTTGCAGGGCGTAATCCCTGCCCTCACGCTCGTAGACGTCCCGGAAGTTGACGCCGATCGCCTCGACCTCGACGAGTGCGTCGCCATCATGTGGCGATGGGTCGGGGACCTCTTTGTAATGAAGTACGTCGGGTCCGCCGTGGCGCTCGTATACGACCGCGTGCACCGCTGTCTACTGCTCCTACTTGATCAAACCGGCCGCACGGGCCTCTTCTTTCGTCATTCAACAACCCGGCTCGCCATAGTTCCCGCAACAATCGTGCAAACGGCCGCCGCGACCGCGACGGGCGAGGTTGACGACGATCCGAAAAGCCCGATCCACCGGGTTGTAGTCGCCGGCGGACAGATTGGCTCCAAGCCCGCTGTGATGATGATGATGGTGGTGGTGGTCTTGATGACCGCTATCGCTCATTCGTAATAGTTGCTGTTGTACTCGATCCAGCCTGGAACGGGACAGCCGCTCGACGTGTGCGCATGTGTGCAGTGGACTCCGTAACGCGGCCCAGGATCGATGTAGAGCTGACCGTGGATGATGATCGAGTCACCTTTGTGCACCGGAGCAAACTGCGCGAGGCTCGTGTTGTGGTCGACCTCGAGCATCTCACCGGTCGACGCTTTGACCTCGAACCGCTCGTGATCGCCCGACTGCACTGGATCTGACGTCACCGTCGCGTCGAAAGTGACTTCGACGTTGCCGGTTCCGTTGGTGATGTCCTGGTGCAGGCCCTGGTCATCCGGTGAATCGCGGCCGCCGCAGGCCACGAACAGGATCGCGACCGCAGCCAGGGCGATCTTCTTCACCTTGCGAATGCCTCTTCCAATTTGATTTTGCCTTCATAGAGCGCCTTGCCGAGGATCGCCGCATCGGCGCCGGCAGCCTCAACGCCGTTCAGGTCCGCGACGGAGGAAATGCCACCCGAGTAGTGGAGCTGCAACCCCGTCATCCGCCTGATGCGAGTCAAAGTTGCGATGTCCGGACCGGACATCGTTCCGTCCCGGTCGATGCAGGTGAGGATGACGCCCCCCAGGGGCAGCCGCTCCCATCGACCGAGCAGCTCGGCGACGGCGGCCGTCGAGGTCTGCGTCCAACCACTCACCGCGGCCTGGCCGTTGCGCATGTCCAGCGCCGCAAGCACACGTCCGGGATGCAGCCTCGCGCAACGCTCGAACATGCTCGGATCGCGGACGGCGGCCGTCCCCATCACCGCCCAGTGGGCGCCTCGTGCGAGCACGCGTTCCACAGCCTCCTCGCTGCGCACGCCGCCGGCGACCTGCACTTCCATGCCGGACCCCTGCAGGATCTGCTGGATCCCGGTGCTGTTGTCGCCAGTGCCACGTGCCGCATCGAGGTCGACCACATGCAGCCGGCGCGCCCCCGATTTCGCGAACTCCTCCGAGACTGTCACCGGATCGTCCGCGTAGACAGTGGCGGTTGCGTAGTCGCCCTTGGTGAGGCGGACGCATTTGCCGCCGAGAATGTCAATCGCCGGAATGACCGCGAGGGCCATGGAGATGAGTTTGGGCTAGCGGTAGTTGGTGAACTGAAGCGGGACGGGGATGTCCTCCGCGTCGCGCAGCGATTTGATCACCAGCTGCAGCGTGTCTTTGTCCTTGCCGACTACGCGCAGCTGATCACCCTGGATCCGGACCTGCACTTTCGCAGAGACGTTCTGGATTCGTTTGCGCAGGTCGCGCGCGAGCTCGTCGTTGATGCCTGCATTCAGCCTCACCTCGATCTGGCCTCGACCTTTGCCCACCGTTTTCGGGTCGCCCGCCTTGAACAGCTTGGGCGAGAGTTGCCGGCGCGCGCCTTTTTCTCGCAGCACCTGCAGAGCCGCTCGCGCGCGGTCCTCGGTCGAGGATTCGATCACGATCACGTCGGCGCGCTGGTCGTAGGACGTGGCCGTGTCCTTGAAGTCGAAGCGCGTGCTGACCTCGCGGCGCGCCTGGTCCAGCGCGTTCGTCAGCTCGGCCGCGTTGAACTCGGAGACGACGTCGAAGGAGTACTCGGCCACTAACCGGAGGTGAAGATCGCCCTGAGACCGACGACGACGGCCGCCACCGCCAGTGCCATGCCCACCAAAGAGAACAGCCCGAGCAGGATCCCGATCCCGGCCGTGGCCTCGTCCAGCGGCTCGGGCACTGGCCGGTCGTACGGATCGGGGCCGTAGTCCAGGTCGTACACCCCCTCCGCGCGAGCGCGCTCGACCAGCGCTTCCAGGACCTGCTTTCCGCCCTGCGGCAAGGGCTTGCCGTCGAGCTGCTCGACCGCCTCTTTGAGGTTGTCCCGCGTCTTGCCAAGCTCGGTCACGACCATGTCCAGCGTGTTCATCGCGCCGGGCGTCGGGTGCTGGCGGCGGAGGTCGGCGATGATGCCGTAAAGGCTCACAGCCAGGATTCATATCAGACTGCGGCCGGTCTGTGCTGGCTCGACCAGCGGGCGAGGATTCAGGGAAATACACTTAGCCCTAATGGGTGTGGAAACAAAGACCAAGAACGCGGCCAAAAAGTCACCGTCTCATCCCAACACGTGGGTCTTCTACGAAGGCGAGTTCGCGCGCTACCACGACGTGAAGCTCGGCCTGATGACGCATGCCCTCCATTACGGCACCGGCGTTTTCGAGGGCATACGCGCGTACTGGAATCCTAAGAAGGAACAGCTCTTCCTTTTGAAGGCCGCCGCGCATTTCGACCGCATGCATCGGTCGGCCAACGTGATGCGCATGGAACTGCCTTACACCACCGAGGAGCTTGTGAACTTCACCCTGGAATTGCTGCGCCGCAACCATTTCAAGTCGGACGTCTACATCCGCCCGTTGCTTTACACGTCGAGTGAGGAAATCGGTGTGCGGCTGCACAACCTCAGCCACAGCTTCTTCATTTATGCGTCGCCCTTCGGCAACTATGTGGAGATCGAGGCAGGCATTCGCTGCATGGTGAGCACCTGGCGCCGCGTCCCCGACCAGTCACTTCCGGCGCGAGCGAAGGTCACCGGCGCGTATGCGCAGTGCGCCCTGGCGAAGTCCGAGGCGGTGGAAGCGGGTTACGACGAGGCGATCGTGCTTTCGGTCGAAGGCAACGTCTCCGAAGGCTCGGCTGAGAACCTCTTCATGTTCAAAGACGGGGCGTGGGTCACTCCGCCGGTCAGCGACGACATCCTCGAAGGCGTGACCCGCCGGGTGTTGATCGACCTGATCAAAGACGAGCTCAACCTGCCGGTGGTGGAGCGCACCATCGACCGCACCGAGCTCTACACCTGCGAGGAGCTTTTGCTGTGCGGTACCGGTGCCCAGATCTCACCGGTGATCGAGGTCGACAAACGCAAGGTTGGGAGCGGCGCTGTGGGCGAATTCACGCAGGAGCTGCAGAACATCTACTTCGGCGCCGTGCGGGGCGAGGCCGCGAAGTACAAGGACTGGACGATCCCGGTTTACTAGACCGAGTCGCGTGACTTGAAAGTCGTTGTCGCGCCGAACGCCTTCAAAGGCACGCTGACCGCGTCGGAGGCGGCAGCGGCCATGGCCGAAGGCGTTCGCCTCGCCATGCCGGGGGCGGATGTGGTCGAGATCCCGGTCGCCGACGGGGGCGACGGCACGACCGAGGCGCTGGTCTCGGCGAACCGCGGAGAGTACCGGTCGGCACGAGTGGAAGGGCCGCTGGGTGATCCCGTCCAGGCCACTTTTGGTCTGATCG